>JAAYTC010000371.1 GCA_012518155.1 Bacteroidales bacterium
AGGGCGTGAACTGATCGCGGTGTAAGGAGTAGAGATGTGTTTTTGCAAAATAAAATTTATTCTCAATTTTCTTCCGGTGTTATATAGACGAAGCACAACGTTATCCTGACTTGTTTTCGTACATTCAAACCGTAAGCGACGAAGTAAATGAATCCGGCAAATTTATCTTGACCGGTTCGCAAAACTTCTTGCTTTCGGAAAAAATCTCCCAATCACTTGCTGGAAGGGTTTTCATAACCCATCTATTGCCTTTCAGCATCTCCGAATTGCGCCACTCCGGACAGGAGATGGACAGCCCGGATACCTATATGTTTCAGGGGTTTTATCCTCGAGTGTATGATGCGCGTATACATCCGGCTTTATTTTACCCGTCGTATATCCAGACCTACGTGGAACGAGACGTGCGGCAAATTGTGAACGTGGGCAACCTACATCAATTCCAACGGTTCATGCGCTGGCTGCCTGCAGTCTCCTATTACCGAAAGCTAAATCCCACGGCAGAACCCTACCTCGTGTACGGTGGATTAACAAACGAAAGCCGGCCCAACGGCAAAGTCATCGCTTGGAACAATATGGTAGATCTGTTTTAAAACTGCAAAAACAGACAACAGATTGTTGATGGATTCCCACCAGGATTTTTTCGATATTTTTTCCACGGAACAGTTTTTTGAAAGGAAAATTTCCGTACATTTGCACCTTGAAAATGACTCCGTAGCTCAGTTGGTAGAGCAAATGACTCTTAATCATTGGGTCGAGGGTTCGAGTCCCTCCGGGGTCACGTTTATAAACAAACGAGGAAAATAAAGTTCATAAGGCAAATACAATGCTTTTTTTAATGATTTGTGCACGTGCACATTTTTGAAATTAATATTTAATCGTGGAGACAATGAGAAAAATTAACTATCTTCTATTACTTGCCTTCGTGTTGACAGGCTGTAACTTTTCCCAATCGCCTTTTGGCAAAATTAAGGATGATTTAACGCGTGAAAACTTGGAGTTCGCGGATCAACAGCTTCGATACGCGTTCGAGGCAATCGACGCGGCACATGAAGCGAAAGGCTCCACCCCTGAGGAGTTGCCTTCGCCGAGAAATATTCAACCCGATGGATCACTGCGGATGGTGAGGGCGAGGGACTGGACGTCTGGTTTCTTCCCGGGCAACCTATGGTACATGTACGAACTGACAGGGGATGAATTTTGGCAAAGTCAGGCAATGAAACATACCGAGTACCTTGAATCGCTCAAGAGTTACCGGGGTACACACGACTTGGGCTTTATGCTATTTGATAGCTACGGCAATGGATTGCGTTTGGCAAGCGTGCCCGGCTACCAAGATGTGCTGCTGGAAGGAGCCGAATCACTGGCTTCGCGCTTTAATCCCGTCGCGGGCGTCATTCGTTCGTGGGACCATAACAGCGATAAATGGCAATTTCCGGTTATTATAGATAATATGATGAACCTGGAATTCCTTTTCTGGGCTTCAAAAGTAAGCGGAGATCCAAAGTATCGTGATATAGCAGTTACGCATGCAAACACTACGCTCGAGAATCATTTTAGGCCCGACCACAGTTCCTTCCACGTGGTGGATTACGACGTGGCAGGAGATGGGAGCGCGATTCAATTCCATACCCATCAAGGGTACTCGCACGAGTCGGCATGGGCGAGGGGGCAAGCGTGGGGATTGTATGGCTTTGTCGCGTGCTACAGGGAAACAGGAGATACAAGGTATTTGGACCAAGCAGAGGCTATCGCGCGTTTTATTTTATCGCACCCGAACCTACCGGGGGATAAAGTGCCGTACTGGGACTTTGATGCACCCGACATCCCAAACGCTCCACGCGACGTGTCCGCGGCAACGATAACTGCCTCGGCACTGTATGAACTTTCTGAAACAGGAGTCGAACAGGGCGAATATTACCGTGAAATGGCCGACCTGATTATCCAAAACGTGGCAAAAAATTACAGGGCAGGACTCCACGAACAACATGGATTTCTTACTGTTTCGAGCACGGGACACCTTCCCGCGGGCTCAGAAATTGATGTGCCTATCGTGTACGCCGACTATTATTTTATCGAGTCGCTCGTGCGGAGAGAGCGGTTGGCCAACGGATTACCGGTGGAGCCAACAGATTGGTGAATTAAAACCGAATACTTTCACGGAACGGCCAATCGGTCGAGTTTCATTGCTGATGGCGTGAAAAAGGCAATTATCCCGACAAGGATAATCACGATGCCGCCAACAATAAACGAAGCCGAGAGGCCAATACCGTCCGCGAAGAAGCCAATACCCACGAGTCCTAACATCGCGGGTATAAGAGCCACGGTAAAAAACATGGAGAATACCCTGCCCAGTGCCGAAGGGTCGATTTTCGTTTGAATTAACCCGGTAAACGCTGAGCTGTAAACAGCTCCCGAAACGCCTCCAATCGCGGTGAACACGGCAAACCAATTGTAACCATCCGGTGAAAGGATTCCCGTTAATAAAAAGGTGAGCCCGGTTAACAAATACATCCAGTTGATCAAAAAAACACGATTTATCCGGTATACCCTCGCTCCCATAATGGCTCCTCCTATTAATGCTCCAACACTCCAGATTGCCTCGATGATACCGGCTTGGAATTCAGTTCCGTTGAAATGCTCGAGCGTCATCAAGGGGAAAAGCACACTGATGGGGACAATAAAAAAGGTGACAGCGATCGAATAGCAGAAAACTAAGCTCAAGCCTTTGCTGCTGAGTACCGTCATGGCTCCCTCTTTCATCTCCTTTAAAATGTTTCGGGTGCTTTCTTTCCCTTCCTTCGAGGGATTGGGTATGCGAACGAAAAAGAGGGAAGTCACCGCTATTAACGCGCCCGCGACATCGAGTAAAATAACATACTCGATTTGCCATAAAGTAACAAGCATCGCTCCCAACGCGGGACCGGCGATTTGGCTTACCGAGGCAATTATTTGATTCACTCCGGCTACACGGGTTAATTGATCTACGGGCGCGAGCAGGGGGACTGAAGCTTGCATGGCGGGCATATGAAACGCTGAGCCGATGGAACGTAAACCCAACAACGCGAATATATGCCATAAATGGGCTATCTTGAGCCAAAACAGAACGGCCAGGGCTAACGTGCATAACGCGATAAATGAATCGGCAAGCATCATCACCCGCTTTCGGTTCCACCGATCAATAAGTACCCCCGTGAAGGGGCCTATGATCGTTTGAGGCAATATCGCTGCAATCGCGGCCCACGCCAACATTTCAGCCGAGCCCGTCTGTAGGCTCAGCCAGATGATTATGGCAAAGTTCACGAGGCTGCTGCTGAGTATGGAGAAAAACTGACCGGCCCATATTATGGTGAAAACTCTTTTCCAGTTATTGTTCATTGTGGTGATGTTCAAGAAAAGCGTAAAAATACTAACTTTTCCCTTAATAGCGTGTAATATCTTATTCATTAAAATTAGACTGTTTCTCGCATGACATATCCAACTTGTTCCTGCTTATCTGGCTTAGCGAAATTGTTCACTTAACATCCATAGTAGGGCGAGGAGTGATTTCGCTCATGCTTAACAAAATAATTGAATAAAACGGACATGTTGCAAAAAAGACTATATTTGTAAGCTACTTCCAAAAATGAAAGAAACTTCATGCAGCGCGTATCTTATTATATACTCTTCACTGTCTGTCTTATTGCCTTTGGCTCGTGTGGAAATAGGGCCGATGAACGTTTGCACCAACGTCTCACACAATGGGACGCTATGGTAGATACCGCTCCACAAAGCGTGTCGGATAGCCTCGAGTTATTGAAAAACGCGAGTATGTCACGATCAAACAGGGCATACTATAATCTCTTGAAGGTGATATCGGATGATAAAACGTACGTGAATTTTACAAGCGATTCGATGATCGTTGCCGTGACCGATTATTATAGAAACCACGATCCGAAAAATCGGAACCATATTCGATCGCTGGCGTATCAAGGTATCGTTAGAACGAGAATGGGGGTGAAAGATAGCACGGTGTACGATCCACTGAGAGAAGCGGACGGGCTATTGAGATCAATGCCGCAACCCGACCCCTCACTGGGATACTTGGTTAACTACTTCTTGGGAAATATTCACTATAACAACCGGAATTACCCGACCGCGCATGACTATTTCCGGCGAACACTCGATTTTGCACGTGAAGAGAATGATTCTCTTCACGTGTTTGATACCTATCTGGCTCTTTACTGGAACGAGATGCAACAAAGAAAATTTACCGAAGGCGAATTATATCTTGATACAGTGTCAAGTTTTTACAGCTTGTTGCCAGGTAAGGACTACTTTATCCTAAACGCGCAATCTACGTACTATGATATTGTAAACGAGCCCGAAAAAGCATTGAATAGGGAAAAAGAACTCCTTCGTATCTCACATTTACAAAAAGAAAATATCGACCAATCACGACTATATTTTCTGATTTCTGATAGGTTTGTAGGATTGGAACAGCTCGATAGTGCCATGCTTTACGCGGAGAAAGCGATCGAGTTGATCGAAGATACTACCTATATTTATAGTCATATATACTATAACAACATCGCGAGCATTGCAGAAAAGCAAGGAAATTATTATCTAGCAAACGAATACCAAAAAAGAGCGTCAGAACTATATAAAAGTTCAGTCAATGACAGACTGGATACTCAGATCGCTGAATTAGAAAAAAAATATGACCTCACGGAAGCTGAAAACGTGATACTCAGAACGCGGCAACAGAACTTGATGGTGATAATTGCCGCGCTGTTACTCCTGATTGTTTTGATATTTATACTGATGTATTCACGTAAAGTAAGGCGCACAACTCAGCTTAAATTGTTGCAAGCGGAACATACCATGCAACAGCAGGC
>JAAYTC010000372.1 GCA_012518155.1 Bacteroidales bacterium
CGTTTCACGAACATTCTTATATGCCGGCCGGATCAACCGTTTGCTCGCGAAATTCATCTCTTCGATGCGATGTGCTGACCACCCCACGATACGCGCCATGGCAAAAAGGGGCGTAAAAACATCTGCCGGTAAACCGATAGCGTCATACACGAAGCCGGAGTAGAAATCAACGTTCACACAAACATTTCCTTTCGCGTGCCTTTTTTTCGTCTCGAGAAACACCTTGACAGAACGCTCTTCGATCAGCTCCATGAACTCGAACTCATCTTCACGACCCTTCTCTTTTGCCAACTCGCGGGCCATCTCCTTTAGTAGGATCGCGCGCGGATCGCTGATCGTGTAAACGGCGTGTCCTATCCCATAGATCAACCCGGTACGGTCAAAAGCCTCCTTGTTCATTATTTTCCGGAGGTAGTCGTCCACTTGATCAATGTCTTTCCAGTTGTTCACATGCTTCTTCATATCGTCGAGCATCCCTTGCACCTTTATATTTGCACCTCCATGCAAATGCCCCTTTAACGATCCGATTCCTGCAGCAATAGCAGAGTATGTATCGGTTTCCGTGGAACTCGTAACCCGCACCGAAAAGGTTGAGTTGTTCCCCCCCCCATGTTCCGCGTGCAAAATAAGTGCTAGATCCAGAATTTTCACGTCGAGCTCGGTGTAACTGTCGCGCCCTTTCATCATGAAAAGGAAATTCTCCGCTACCGAACGATCCTCGAAAGGAAGCCGCACGTGCAGCGATCGTCCCAAGGTGTCGTGCCTGAGCACCTGATAGGCATACGCGATAATTGTCGGAAATTTCGCAATGAGGTTGAGCGACTGCCGGATAAGATTTTTAGGAGAGATATCGTCGGGATTCTCGTCGTATATATACAACTCGAGCACACTTCTCGCTAAAATATTCATGATGTTCTTTCCTTGCAAGGAGAGAATATTCATCGTGGCAGTATGATTCAAGGGCATTGTTTCGGCGATCAACCTACGGGATGCATCCAGCTCCTCGCTATTTGGGAGACGTCCCGATAACAGGAGAAACACCGTTTCTTCAAAACCTAATCGATTCTCATTTTGAACTCCCTTGACCAACTCTTCCACGTCTAAACCGCGGTAGAAGAGTTTGCCCGGGACAGGTTTAAGTGATCCGTCCTCCTGCCGTTCGAAGCCCACCACGTCGCCTACGCGTGTTAACCCAGCCAGTACGCCAGAATGGTCTTCGTTCCGAAGGCCTCGTTTTACACCCATCTTGGTGAAAAGGTCCTTATCGATATTGCTCGTGAAAACAATAGAATCCGATAAAATTTTTGTCAATTGCTTATTATCCATAGTGATATATTCTGTTTGTTATTCTGCTTCTGATCTACGTTTGCACGTGGTATTGAAACTCCTGTTGTCTTAACATTTTTGCTTACGTTTTTGTTTTTAAAAACGTATAAAGTTGTTGAATTCTTAATTAAAGGCTCTCGATTACTTTAGAAGAAAAGTCGGAAGTGGATAATGCTTTTCCTTTATCCATGAAGCGGGCCAAGTCGGAAGTGCCGTATCCCTGTTCAAAAAGACTTTCCAACGCGGTTGTTATCCTGCTGCTCGCTTCTGTCCACCCCATGTACTCCAACATCATAACGGCGGATAGCAACATCGAGCAGGGGTTAGCACGACCGGTTCCCACGATATCCGGAGCCGTGCCATGCGTTGCTTCGAATATCGCGTGCCCCGTGTTATAATTAATATTGGCACCGGGTGCGATACCAATGCCTCCCACCATCGCTGCAAGCTGATCCGAAATATAGTCGCCGTTGAGATTGAGTGTGGCAATCACGGAATACTC
>JAAYTC010000373.1 GCA_012518155.1 Bacteroidales bacterium
ACAGGGAGGCCATACGTTGCAAACATTTCCTTTGCCTGATATTCATGAACTTTCATACGATTAATTTATATATTTCTTTGTCACTCTAGTCATGTTGACTTCATGAAGTTGTTGAATTGTATATTTTTAACGTGTAAGGGGTCGATATGAACCAAAATTATTAGATAATGAAACATTATGTTAAGCAAACGCCTAATTCCCCCAAATTGTTTTTACGATGGGCAAAAAAACTTGAATCGATTCTGCCTAATCGATCAGAAAGGTACTAAAAAAAACAAAGATAAATGAAATCAGGGAAACGAGTCCTTTCAAAGGTGGGATGTTTTAACGCTTTCTGTTATCTTTGCGCCTTTCTTGAGGCAATCCTTTGTCCGAACATCTAAATGGATCACAATTAAAATAAGAACAATATAATGAGTAGTTATCAACCCTCCGCCAACCGGGGGTTTATCCGTTTTATCGAAAAAGGAGGCAACGCGTTGCCTCATCCGGCTATCCTCTTCGCGCTGTTTGCTGTAATTACGTTACTGGTATCCGGGATAGGATATTGGTTGAACTGGTCGGGCATCCATCCCGCCACCGGCGAACCGGTGGAAGTCATCAACCTATTGTCTAAAGAGGGTTTACACCGTATTTTACTGGGTATGGTGAGCAGCTATACCGGTTTCGCCCCGTTGGGCATCGTAATGGTGGCCATGCTAGGAATCGGTGTGGCCGAGAGCAGCGGGTTAATCTCCACTGGAATTAAAGCACTCTTGGTAAAGGCTCCCCCTAGAATTATCACATTCATGGTGGTGTTTACGGGTATTCTCTCCAACGTGGCTTCCGACGTGGGGTATATCCTGATCATCCCATTAGCCGGGACCATCTTTCACTCGCTGGGACGGCATCCCATGGCGGGGATGGCGGCTGCTTTCGCGGGCGTGAGCGGGGGATTCAGTGCCAACTTACTTATTGGTACCATCGACCCCCTTTTGGCCGGATTATCCACCGAGGCCGCGCAGATCATCGACCCCGATTATTACGTGATGCCTACCGCGAACTATTACTTCATGGCCGCTTCCACCTTTCTTATCACTTTCTTGGGCACGTGGGTGGCCGAGAAATGGGTAGAGCCTCGCTTGGGAAAATATAACGGGGGCGTGGAGAGAGAAGCGATCGAAGAACTGACTCCCTTGGAGCGTAAAGGATTGCGGCGTACCGGATGGGTCGCGCTGGTGTGGCTGGCGATCATCTTGATCGGCGTGTTACCCGACAACGGGCTCTTGAGGGGGCCGGATAATACCATCTTACACTCCCCGCTGTTACGGGGTTTCATCGCTTTCCTCTTTTTAATAGGTGCCTCGCTGGGTATCGTGTACGGCTATACCGTAGGTAAATTCAAAAATTCGGGCGACGTGATTGAAGGGATGAACAGCAGTTTCAAGTCGCTCGTCTCTTTCCTCGTGCTTGTCTTCTTCGCCGCCCAGTTCGTGGCGTGGTTCCAGTGGAGTAACCTGGGAGTATTGTTAGCGATCAACGGGGCCGAACTGCTGCAAAATATAAACATCGGGATGATTCCTTTGGTCATCCTTTTCATCATCTTCGCGGGCTTTATCAACCTTTTCATGGGAAGCGCGTCCGCCAAATGGGCCATTATGGCACCTGTATTTATCCCTATTTTCATGCTGTTGGGCTACTCGCCCGAGATGTCGCAGGCGGTTTATCGGGTAGGGGATAGCGTCACCAACGTGCTTACCCCCATGATGAGCTATTTCGCGCTGATCATCGTCTACTTTCAGAAATACGATAAGAAAGCCGGGTTTGGTACCATCGTCGCCAACATGTTGCCTTTCTCGATCACCTTCTTTATCGGATGGACCCTCTTCCTGATTATCTGGATCGTGTTAGGCATTCCGTTAGGGCCAGAAGCTCCGCTCTATTACGACGCGGGGCAGATTATCCCTTAACTTGACAGATTAGCTGGCAACTCAACCCCACCTCATACCTGCTGTTTACCCCGGATAAGGTGGATGACGAGCCAGAAATGGAGGAGGTGAACACAAAAGCGACTGCGTTCTTGGATCGATTCCAAGAGAG
>JAAYTC010000374.1 GCA_012518155.1 Bacteroidales bacterium
CCAACGCGACAACATGGTTGGAATACAAGTAAAATCAAGGATTGAGGCCGTAATGAGATACGCGATTTGGCCCAAATGAGATGCGCGATTTGAAATAAAGGAATAAGAATATATAAATGAAAAAAACACGTATTATGAGGAAATATGGTTTGATGGTATTGTTCGTGCTGTGCGCGAGTTCCGTGGTTGCTCAGCCGGCCTCTCTTTTGGTGGAGGCGGAGAGCTTTGAAAATAAGGGAGGTTGGGTGGTAGACCAGCAATTCATGGACTTGATGGGATCGCCTTACTTGATGGCCCACGGGATGGGAGTGCCGGTAGCAGAAGCCACCACGACGGTCGAGTTTCCCGCGACAGGTGCCTACGACGTGTACGTTCGCACGTTTAACTGGACTTCTCCCTGGCACCAAGGGGAGGGCCCGGGGAAGTTTCAACTGGCGGTGAACGGGGAAAAGATCGAGACCGTGCTGGGCAGTTCCGGAAATGAGTGGTACTGGCAGAAAGCGGGCAGGGTGAATATCAACAAGAAAGAAAACCGACTCAGTTTGCACGACTTGACCGGCTTCAACGGGCGGGTCGACGCGATTTACTTTACGCGTGGTGCCACACCTCCCTCGAACGAAGTGGCATCCCTGGATCAATTCCGGAAAGAGATGCTTGACTTACCCGAGGAGCCCCGGGAAGCGGGAGAGTTTGACCTCGTGATAGTGGGTGGCGGGGTCGCCGGCACCACGGCTGCCATCACCGCGGCGAGGTTGGGATTGAAAGTCGCGTTAATTCAGGACCGTCCCGTGCTGGGCGGGAATAACAGTTCGGAGGTACGCGTGCACTTGGGCGGGCGGATCAACGTGGAACCTTACCCCGCGCTAGGAGACGTGGTTAAAGAAATAGGCCCCTCGCGTGGTGGAAATGCCCAGCCCGGGGATTACTACGAGGACGAGAAGAAAATGCAGATGGTCTTGGCCGAGGAGAATATCTCGCTCTTTACCAATTACCGTGCCTTTGCCGTGAAAACGAGAAATTTACGCGTCACCGAGGTGCAAGCTCGCCATATCGAGACCTCGGAGGAGTTGTCTTTCACGGCTCCCTTGTTCGCGGATTGTACCGGCGATGGGACGATCGGTTATCTCGCGGGGGCGGACTACGCGATAGGCCGTGAATCACGAGCCGAGTTTGGCGAGGCCACTGCCCCGGAGGAAGCCGATTCCATGACAATGGGAGCATCCGTGCAATGGTACTCGGCCGAGGAGAGTGAACCGATGAGTTTCCCCGTGTTTCAATATGGCGTGGAGTTTAACGACGAGAATTCCGAGGAAGTAACCATGGGGGAATGGACTTGGGAGACGGGGATGAATTACGACCAGATCACGGAATTCGAACGGATACGGGATTACGGGTTGTTGGTGGTTTACTCCAACTGGTCCTGGTTGAAGAATTCCAGCGTGAACAAGGAAAAATACAAGAACCGGAGGCTGGATTGGGTGGCTCATATAGCGGGAAAGCGTGAGTCGCGCCGTTTAATGGGCGACCATATTTTAAGGGAACAAGACTTGACCGATTTCGTTGTGTACCCCGATGCCTCGGCCCCAACTACCTGGTCGATCGATTTACACTATCCCGATCCCAAGAACACGGAACATTTCCCGGACAACGAGTTTTTATCGATCGCGGTTCATAAGAATATTCACCCTTACCCGATTCCCTATCGTTGTTTTTATTCCCGGAATATCGAGAACTTGTTCATGGCGGGGAGGAACATCAGCGTGACGCACGTGGCACTGGGTACGGTTCGAGTGATGCGTACCACGGGAATCATGGGGGAAGTGGTAGGAATGGCCGCATCGGTGGCCGCGAAAAACAAGACGAACCCCCGGGGTGTTTACCAGAACCACTTGAGTGAGTTGAAAGAGCTTATGGAAGTGGGAGTGGGTAAATACGACGTGGAAAATCTTCAGAAATATAACCAAGGAGGAACACTAGGGCCCAAAATTACTACCATAGATATTCCGCCGCATGATAAGAATTAAGCCATTTATCCTTTCTTGTCTTTTGCTACTGGTCGGGGCATACTCCCCGTCCGGTAGCATACCGGATTATGGGGTTCCCTCTACCGACTTTCTAAGCATGGAGGGAATAAAATCGACACACATTTTAGAGAACTCGAAGGATAGTTTGTCCGATAAAAAAGTAATCGAGTTGCAAGAAAGGAATGGTTTAACAAACTGGTTCGGACGTTTTTTTCATATGGATATCTGTACCACGGGAATTTGTAGGATGGTGAAAGTCTGGATTTTTTGGGATGGTGCCGGCAATTACTTGGGAATGCAGTTTGACGAAAACGACCCGTTGACAAAGTCTGATCATACACCATTCGATCCGGAAGATTACGTCAGGATGGATGAAATCATGGCCGACACAGCATCAATTTTAAAGGATCTTTCGTACGACGATTTAACGGTTGAACTCCCGGATGAGGAAAAGGAAGTATCCCTTACTACCATGGGCCTTTTCGAAGTAGATGGGTACTCGAGTGCCACGGTTCCCTCGCTGAAAGAATATGTGGTGGAAGACGCGGTATTTACCTGTTATACTTTGTGGCATACGGTGTATGGCGAGACAAAGGAGTACATCGATTCGCTACTACTGGAAAGAATTACACCGGAGTATATCGACCGGTTACTCAGCGGGAATAGCAAGCAGCAACTGTTTGCACTAGAACATATTAAATATCAGGACACATGGTCTGATCGATTCGAGACAGAGGTGCTACAACTTATCTCCTCCTCGGACATGGAAGTAGCAGGGAAAGCACTTTCGTTAATTGGCCCGGACTACCTAGCCAGTGAAGCGAAGCAAACCGATTTTGTTGCATGCATAAAGGGTGCACTACCGGAAATAAAATATGAAATATTGTACACGCTGCAGGCAATAAAGAAAGTCTCACCCGAAACGATCCTCCTTTTGTTGGATCTGTTCCAAACCGGTGATATTAGTCAAGGTGCACTCAACCATATGCTGAAAATTATAGAGAATGAAGCCGCGGCTACAGAATCTATCAAGGAAAACATGTTGATAAGAGAACGATTGGAACAACTTATCGTGAACTCCGATCCATATACATCGAATCTCGTGAAAAACTTCAAGCAAAAAATACAATGGTAACACAATATTAATTAAAAATCTACATTAATTAAAAAATCTATCTTCTATGCAAGAAAGCGCAATCAAGACGAGGCTATCAGCCATGATGTTTTTTCAATTTTTTATCCAAGGTTCGTGGTACGTGACCATGGGTACCTATTTAGGAAGAACCTTGGAATTTACCGGGGTTCAAATCGGGTTAGCATACAGCACGGCGGCCATCGCGGCTATCATCTCCCCGGTGATAGTCGGGATGATAGCCGACCGGTTTTTCTCGCCCAACAGGGTGTTGGCATTTTTGAATATCGTGGGAGCACTGCTTCTCTTTGCCCTCACCAAGATCGAGTCGTTTTCCCTGTTTTTCCCGGTGCTGCTTCTTTATAGCATCTGTTTCATGCCTACCATGTCGCTGACCAACTCCATATCGTTCGCGAACCTGCGTGACACGGCCAAAGAGTTTTCAAAAATCCGGCTCTTTGGTTCATTCGGTTGGATCGGTTCAGGTTTGCTGATTAGTGCCTTAAAAATCGAACCTTTTTCTACTCCCTTCCTGATCGGCGCGGGTATTTCCATGTTGGCCGGGTTGTACGCGTTGACCTTGCCGTATAACGCGCCCGTGAAAGGCGAGGGAAAAGCCGGGATCCGACAACTGCTCGGGTTTGACGCATTCAAGTTGACCAAGGACAGGTCGTTCTTGGTCCTACTCGTCTTTTCGGCGTTAATCTGTATCCCCCTGGCCTTCTATGACTCCTTCACGAACCTCTTCATCACCGACGTGGGGATCGAAAACGCTGCCGCGGCCATGAGCCTGGGGCAGGTCGCGGAAGTGATTTTCTTGTTTACCTTCCCCTTTCTCTTCCTCAAGTTACGTTACAAGGGGAGCCTTGTCGCCGCTATCGTGGCCTGGGTGGTGATGTACGGGTTGTTCGCCTTAGGGGCCCGCACCGGACAAAACGGGTTCATTTACTCGGTACTTCCGTTGCACGGGTTTTGCTTTACTTTCTTCTTCGTCGCGGGGCAGTTGTTTGTCGACGAGAAGGCACCCGCATCGCTACGTAACTCTGCCCAGGGACTGATCTCCTTTGCCACGTACGGGGTAGGTAAGTATCTTGGCACGCTCGTGGCAGGTAACGTGGTGGATCACCATTCCGTGCAGGGAAGCTACAACTGGGTTTCCATATGGACGGTTCCTTTCGTGATGGCTTTGGTATTCCTGGTTGGATTCCTGTTCTTGTTCCGGGAGAATCTCAAAGAGAAATCAATAAATGCATTGCCAAATGAAGCATGATAGCATAATAGCAGAAAAATAGATACCATAAATTAAAAATTCAACAAGAAATGAAACAAGGGAAACTTAAAATGGGCATGATTGGCGGTGGCAGCGATGCCTTTATCGGGGCTATACACCGTCGTGCGGCCTTCATGGACAACCTGATCGAACTGGTGTGCGGTTGTTTTAGCGTGAACCCCGACGTATCGAGAAGTTCCGGGAAAGAGTACTTCCTTCCCGAACATCGTGTTTATGACAATTATCACGACATGTTTGAACGTGAAATGGCTTTACCCGAAGAAGAACGGATGGATTTCGTTACCATCGTTACTCCCAACAAGTGGCACTTTGAACCGGCCATGATGGCACTCGAGAGGGGCATTCACGTGGTGCTGGATAAGCCGATGACTTTTTCCCTGGAAGAAGCGATCAAGCTGAAAGAAAAAGTGGAAGAAACCGGGTTGGTCTTGGCTCTTACCCACGTTTACTCGGGATACCCGGCCGTGAAAGAGGCAAAGTCACGGATCGCCAACGGGGAGCTGGGCAAACTCCGGAAGGTGTACGTGGAGTATACACAGGGATGGCTCTCGCGACGTATCGAGTTGCAAGGAGGAAATAACGCGGGATGGAGAACGAACCCGGAGACCACGGGAAAAGCCGGGTGCATGGGCGATATAGGAACGCACGCGTGGCATTTGGCAGAGTACGTGACGGGACTAAAAGTGCAAGAGGTGTGTGCCGACCTGCAGACTTACGTAGAAGGGCGTCCCGTGGATGACGACGGGGCATCGCTATTACGAATGGAAGAAGGGGTGACCGGCGTGTTGATGGCCACCCAAATCGCGACGGGAGAAGCCAACAACATCCGCATCAGGGTGTATGGTGATAAGGGGGGACTCGAGTGGAGGCAAATGGATCCGAATAGACTATTCCTCCGGTGGGACGACCAACCGGCGCAAGAGCTCTACATGGGGAACAATGAATTCTTGGGTGAACTGGCGAAATGGAATACGAGAACACCCGCGGGACATCCCGAAGGATTCATCGAGGCGTTCGCGAATATATACCGCAATTTCGCGTTAACCGTTATGACAAGAAACAAGAACGAACAAACGGATGAAATTACACGCGATTTTCCCACCGTTTATGACGGGCTCCGGGGAATGCAATTTATTGAAACGATGGTAACGTCCGGGAATAATAATGAGAAGAAATGGCAGAAATGGATTGAATAATTGATGTTTTTATGAACTAGAAGCATTAAATTGCTTTAATTTTTTCAGATAGGATAAAAATATGTACTTTTATAGGCAAATCATCATGGCATATACATGTAGTCTATAAATCAGTTTATATTATCAGGTATTGTAATGGCTAAGCGTTCGAAAAGAAAACAAACTGCGAGGAAAAAGTTTTATAAAAGAAAAAGTTTTTTCCTTCTCATCGGGATATTTATCGGGATCATTTTCGTGGCAACCCTTTATCAGACTTCGGTCTATTTTTCTACAAACGAATCGTGTATGATGTGCCATGTGCATCCACACGCGGAAGAGAGTTGGAGACTCTCAACACACGTGAATAACTCAAGCGGGGTAACGGTGAATTGCGTCGACTGCCATTTGCCGCCCACCGACAACACGTGGGCGCACTATTCCGCGAAAGTAGCCTTGGGAGCACGGGACGTATGGGGATATCTTACAAAGGATATTGAAAGTATCGATTGGGATAAAAAGTCGGAACTGGAAAACGCGGTAAAATATATTCCAAACGAGTCTTGCGTGAAATGCCACCAAGACCTGTTTCCACAAGGTATCGCGGATGAAGGGATAATTGCTCACCTGCATTACGACGAGAATGCCGAAGCGCTCGACCTTCAGTGTATTAGCTGTCACCTCGATGTTGGGCACTATAATCCCAACTATGCCCATGGGCAAATGACCGGTATTCCCGGAATGGGAGCATCTTATGCCGTGGATACCAGCCAGTATTACAAGGAGGCTACTCCCATCACCGCGTTCGTGAACTACACGGAACAGATTCCCGGCACACCATTGTCATTCAATATGATCGCCATTGAAGGAGGAGAGTTCATGATGGGAAGTCCCTCGAAAGAACCGTTCCGTAATCCGGACGAATCTCCTCAACACGAGGTAGAGGTTAACTCCTTTTTTATGGCAGAAGTGGAAACAACATGGGACCAGTTTTGGGCATTTTACGGGGAAACAATGAGCGAAGGCCGTACACCCCCCGAAGTGGTGTTTCAAAATAATATGAACGCGACAGATGTGGATGCGATCTCGGGGCCGACCCCCCCGTTTGGCTACCCCGATCAAGGATGGGGGCAAGGGGATCGTCCCGCGATCACGATGACCCATTACGCGGCCGAGACTTTTTGTCAATGGCTCTCGGCTAAAACAGGCAAAAAATATCGTTTGCCTACCGAGGCGGAATGGGAATACGCGGCGCGTGGGGGTACCGAGACGCCCTATTTCTTCCCGGGTAGCCCGAGGGATTTCTCTGATCAAGGGTTCATGAGAAGTTTATTCAAACCAAAAACAGAAGTGATCGGCGATCACGTGATATACGACAAGAATAGTAGTGGACGCACGCAACCTCCTTCCGAGGTGTTACCCAACCCCTTCGGGTTGAAAAATATGCTTGGAAACGTGATGGAATACACGGCAGACCGATACGATCCTGATGCCTATAGTAAACGCTCGGGAGTTACGCGCAATCCTTTGGTAACTGAAGGTGAAGAATGGGTAGTAAGAGGAGGGCTTTACTCCTCGGATGCCGCGGACGAGCGTAGCGCGAGCCGTGCTCACACGCAACACGATGCATGGATGAGAACCGACCCACAACAACCGAAGAGCATCTGGTGGTACTCAGATGTCAGGGGGATTGGATTCCGTGTGGTTTGTGAACCAGACTCAGGCCTAGTTCGATAGTCTTGTCGTCATTATGAGAATGCATGGCTCCCGATTTTTTGCCCGGTATAAATATACGATTAAAACACCTAACAACAAATAAATCAATCAAATGAAGAAAGAAAACAATGTAACCAGGAGA
>JAAYTC010000375.1 GCA_012518155.1 Bacteroidales bacterium
AGGACCGCGATAAGCGCGGCAAAGCCATATGCCAACCCTAACCGTTGAAGCACTCCCAAGATGCGGAGGGTGTTAAAGTGCGTGGCGGCTTCAAGGAGCGACTCCCCCCGTGCTAAGCCACCCGTGAGCTGACCAAACCACCCGAGTGCCAGCCCGATCACGAAAATCAATACCGTGCGCCGCACGATTTTCCATATCGCCTCCTTCGAAGGTTCAAAATTGAACTTTCGGAGCGACATGAAGGTGGAGACTCCCATGATAAACATAAAAAAGGGGAAAACTAGGTCTGTCGGCGTAAGCCCATGCCACTGCGCGTGTTTGAGCGGGGCGTAAACATGGCTCCACGAACCGGGGTTATTAACCATAATCATACCCGCGATGGTGATCCCGCGTAGGATGTCGAGCGACAATAGTCGGCCGTTTTGCCGCTGTGTTACGATGTTGTTCATATCCTCTATAAAAAAACTATGTAAATGTTTGGTATATATTGCTGTATCACATTGATTTATTCGAATTCTATAAAACCTGCACGAAAAGCAGAAACGGATAAGCGGTAAAGATAGTAATAGAATGGTAAAAGTAATAAAAAAAACCTTGCCAAATGACAAGGTTTTTTGACCAATGTTCAAATAAGTGAGTTATTGTAGGGTAACAAATTGGCTCTTGAGTCCCGGTGACTTTACTGCCACGCGGCTTTCTCCATCATTTAAAAGGACTTTAATACGGGCCCTTCCATTGAATGCTTGTACCTTTCTCGATCCGGTTGATGTTCCCCTATTGTCCACCATTTTCCCGTCGCCGGCCAGGTCAAAATAGATATAGTTTCGAGAGTCGAGGCATTTCACCCCGTTCGCGTCTTTAAGAACTGCCTCGATCCACACGTGATCTTTGTCTCGATCGACGATGGCCGCTTCGATGATGGCCTCTTCTCCCCATTTCTCGGTTTGATAGGTTTGTGTTAACTCATGCACCACGGTAACTCCCTCTTTTTTCCCGACAGCCTTAAAGTGGTTCTCTCCCTCGTTGAGCACCACCTGCCAGCTTAAACCCGCGGCCGGGAAGTTTTGGGAGTTACGTTCTTTGGTGCCGAGGCTTTTACCGTTATGAAACAGCTCGACGTTATCGCAGGAAGAGTAAATACGCACCAGCTTCGGTTCTCCTTTTTCGCCCCATCGGATGGGCCACGTGTGGCCATAGATACGCACCATGGGCTTATCGCTCCAGTAAGACTGAAACACGTAATAGCTCTCTTTAGGGGTGAGGTCTCTCTCCACCACGCCTTTCTGGTTCATGTAGGGGGTAGGATTCTCGGGGCGCACCGGGGTGGAGAAGTCCTTAAAGGGCCAGTAGGCGGTTCCCGTGAGCCAATCCATGGTCTCCTGCTCTTTCAGGTGCCAATCGATCATATCGCAGATATAGGTCTCCGTCCATTCTCCGTCTCTCGATGCCCGCGCTTTGCCCCCGTAGAGCGACGCGTCACCCGCGCGCTCGTCCGCTCTCTCCTCACTTTGAATAATGTCGAGGTAGCGGGTAGGATCTTCACTGTGTCTCCCCGCGTGGCTATCTCCTCCCCATTCCACGTGCAGGAAGTGATCTACCCGATCTTTTTCATACTCCGATACCCGTTTATAGTCGGTGTAGCGTCCCCGGTACCATCCCGCCCAAATCGAAGGAGAATAAACATCCACGATATCTCGGCAGAAATCGCACCTACGAATAGCGGTGAGGCGATTCGGATCAATTTCGTGCGATAAATCGTGTAGTTCTTTCATGAAAGCGCGGATCGCCTCTTTATCGAAGTAGGGAAAATCGTTGGGCCAGTCGTTTTCGTTTCCCAAGCCCCAAAGTATCACGGAGGGGTGATTGCGGTGCTGCACGATCATGTTCTTGAGCATGCGGCGCGCTTGTTCTTGGTACACCTCGCCACCCAATCCCCCGCGGCACCAGGGAATTTCTTCCCATACCAAGATACCGAGACTGTCACATAGGTCGAGGATGATCCGGGATTGCTGGTAGTGTCCCAAGCGGATAAAATTGACGCCCATCTCTTTCATCAAAATCATCTCTTCCCGCATCATCTCTTCGGTCATCGCGGCACCCACGCCCGCGTGGTCTTCGTGGCGGTGCGTACCTCTTAGCAGCAGGCGCTCCCCATTCAGGATAAAGGGGCCATGTTTGATAAACTCGAAATGACGAAAGCCAAATTTTACCTGCTCCTCGTGCGTACCCGTTTTGGAGTTAAGGGTGAGGTGGAGCGTGTAAAGATCGGGGCTATCCGGGGACCAAAGGTGAGGTTCACGAAGCGTTGTTTCCCCGATCACGATCTCTTTATCGAAATGGCTGAGTTTCTTTTCGGACTGAAAGACAACCTTCTGATTTTTATCCGTAATCGTTATCTCCAATTCGGCATTCGCGATGTTCGCGGGATTGTAGAAGCGGGTGGATATTGTTACTTCTCCCGTTTTTCCCGCGTTGTCAACCGACGCGTTCGCGTATACCTCTTGCAACGATAATCCCGGCACGTACACTAAGTTCAGGTAGCGATAAATGCCGCCATAGAGATTAAAATCGGACAAGTCGGAGGGGATCATCTCCACGTCTCGGCTATTGTCGGTACGGATCGCGATTGGCACCTTTCCCTTGAATCTTTCCGCCTCTTCCAACGACAGGAAATCTTTCACGGCCTCGGTAATGTCGACATACCACTCGTCGTAGCCTCCCACGTGGGAAGCTACTTTGGTGGTGAAAACGTACAGTTCCGTTTTTTGGCCCGATCCTTCGAAATGGAGAAGGGTTCGGCCTTCGTCGAACGGGTTATTGATATCCAAGGTGGTTTTGTACCAAGCGGGACCTTGATAGTAGTTGACATCCGGGTCCACGGCATCCCACGCGTTCACGCAATGGGGCAGGGTGACTTCCTCCCACAGGGGGACAGTCTCGGGACTTCCCGAGTTAGCGGGCCTGAAAGCCTCCCATACGCTGCCTAAATCACTTTTTAAAAACTGCCATCCGCCTTCCAGTCGTGTTTTGTATTGACTGTTTTGCGCGTATACAGTACAGACAACAAAAAATAAAATAAATGAAATGATCGTTTTCTTTCTGTTTTCTCTCATTTTATATATGTTTTTAATTCGTACGTCCCCATTCAACCGTAACTGCTAATTCAGTGTAGGCTTATTCACGGAGAAGAAAATGAAATCTACCGTGAAATCAAACGTCTCCTTCGTCATTGCACCTGTTACGTTTCTTAACCGGAACTGGTCGAAGCTTCCCAGGAGGGCAAGTTTGCCATCTTCCGTCGCGATATCCGCCAACACGTCTGCTATGGGAATGCTTATAAAGTGCCAGCTTCCGTCTCGTTCAAAGCCGTAATCCCCGGCATTTACACGTGCCGAACTATTGGCTCCCCCTCCCTCGATTCGTACCAGTATCGGGTCGCTGCTGGTCGATTTCATCGCCAAGTTCAGGTACCCATCGATATACTCGGTAAGGTCGGCAGTACCCACTTTGTTGGTTTGCAGCATGATAAACGTGTTCGGTTCGCGATCGGGATCGTACGACACGTTGATCGCCTCGTTCCCTTCAAAAGCCCCTCCCACGAAGCCCACTTTCGCCACACCGGAACGGTTTAACGTGAAGGCGGGATGGTCTTGCGGGAGGTCTTGATCCTCCGAGTAGAAAACGTAGGTGGGGCCCTCCACGTTCACCAAGGGTACGTATTCGTTGTTCACCGAAATTGTCAAGTTCTCGGAGACGGTGCTGCCATCTTCAAAAGTGATCTCTAGCGTGGCATCGTAGGAGCCGGCCACCGCGTAATTCACTTCCACCTGTTGCTCTTCGGAGCTGGAGGGGTTTCCCCCTTCGAAGCTCCAGCGGCGGGACTCTACCCGTGTGGAATAGTCGGTGAAAAGCACCGATTCACCCACGAAGATGGTTCCTTTATCTGCTTTAGGAAACAACTCCCCCGGCCGCAGGTAGTCGTTGCTACTTTCATTACACGCCGTAAATATACACATTAATGCGATGCCCGCGATA
>JAAYTC010000048.1 GCA_012518155.1 Bacteroidales bacterium
TCCATCAAGCTTGACACCCCGGTCTCCGAGCTATTTATGACGTTGCTGGAGCTGGAGATGAAAGAACTGGTTCAAGCACTGCCCGGGGGAATGTATGACCTGGCATAAAACCGGGATGCTTTCCATCACGTACATACCGATCGCGTAAAAGGGGAATGTATGACATAGAATAAAATTGGGTAGCTTTTCACTTTACAACTTCTGGATAATTTTATATATTTGTAGTACACGTTTACAGCTTTGGTAATAGTAGAGAATACCGGTAACAGTAGAGAATACTAAAAACAACTTCAATATGAAAATAGGAGATCATATCCCTGATTTTTTAGGAACCGATCAAGACGGTGAGCTGGTTAAGGCGAGCGATTTTAAAGGAAAGAAATTGGCTCTCTACTTTTACCCGAAAGACAACACCCCCGGGTGCACGGCACAAGCCTGTAGTTTGCGAGACTCCTACGACGAATTCCTCGATGGAGGGTACGAAATCGTGGGTGTGAGCACCGATAGCGAGAAATCGCACCGGAAATTCATTGATAAGCATTCACTCCCCTTTCGCTTGATCGCTGATACAGAGAAAAAGCTGGTCAACCAGTTCGGGGTGTGGCGAGAAAAATCGATGATGGGGAAAAAGTACATGGGAGTCGTGCGCACCACCTTTTTAATCGATGAAAATGGGGTAATCAACCATATCATTGAAGGAAGAAGTGTGAACACGAAAAACCATGCACGTCAACTGTTAGACGGTTACGCGTGAATGTATCCGCGCGATCCGCGCGAATTGAGTAGTAAGAACCGAGGATCTGGTAACCGAAATAAAAACAACTAAAACATAACAAAAGACATGGCAGAAGAGATAAAAGACACCAAGAACAGTGAAAAACAAAAAGCGCTGCGTGCAGCGATGGATAAGATTGAAAAGACGTATGGCAAGGGCTCCATCATGAAGATGGGCGACGAGAAGGTGGAGGAGGTTCCTGTTATCTCTTCCGGCTCCATCGGGCTGAACGTGGCATTGGGCGTGGGCGGCTATCCCCGCGGGCGGGTGATCGAGATTTACGGCCCGGAATCGTCCGGTAAAACCACGCTGGCCATCCATGCGATAGCCGAAGCACAAAAGGCGGGCGGAGTTGCCGCGTTTATCGACGCCGAACACGCGTTCGACCGTTTCTACGCGGAAAAGTTGGGAGTCGACACCGACAACCTTTTGGTTTCACAACCGAGCAGTGGGGAAGAAGCACTGGAGATCACGGAGCAATTAATTCGTTCATCGGCAGTAGATATCATCGTGATAGACTCCGTGGCGGCGTTAACCCCTCGGAAAGAGATCGAGGGAGACATGGGCGATTCCAACGTGGGATTGCAAGCGCGATTGATGTCGCAGGCACTCCGCAAGCTCACTTCCGCGATCAGCAAAACAAACACCACCTGTATCTTCATCAACCAGTTGCGCGAGAAGATAGGGGTGATGTTTGGAAACCCCGAAACCACCACCGGTGGGAACGCGCTTAAGTTTTACTCGTCCGTTCGTCTCGATATCCGAGGAAGCGGGACTCCCATCAAAGATGGCGAAGAGCAGATTGGACGCCCCACCCGTGTGCGGGTAGTAAAGAACAAGGTGGCTCCTCCTTTCCGTAAAGCGGAGTTCGATATCATGTACGGCGAAGGAATATCACGTACCGGTGAGATTATCGATCTTGGAGCGGACCTGGGAATCGTTAAAAAGAGTGGATCATGGTACAGCTATAACGACACCCGGTTAGGGCAAGGGCGCGATGCCGCCAAGCTGGCGGTTAAAGACAACCCCGAGCTGGCTGAAGAGCTGGAGAAGCTTATTTTTGATGCACTAATGGAAAACAAGTGATTGCTTCTCTTCCTACACTGCTTTTCGGAACAAAACCAGCGTCTTTCGGGACACAACCAGTGCCTTTCGGAACGCGACTCTCCGAACTCTCATTCCTTAACAACGGTAATTAATGCAAAGTCACAGGAATCTCACACCGTCCGAAATCGACCTGATGGAGCGAAACGGGTGCAGTTGTACCGATTGGGAACAGGTCACCGTGAAAGAGGGGTTCAACCCCTCTCGTGTAAAAAACTCCCGGTTCTCGGGTACCATTCGATTGGGTATATTCGAGAAGGAGTTCATCCTTCCCGGAGGATTGACAAAGCACTCCGGCCTGAATCAAGCCGTCCTTCACAACTGTTTTGTAGGCGATAACGTGGTGATCGAAAACGTGCAGAACTACATCGCTAATTACACCATTGGCGACAACTGTTTTATTCAAAACGTGGACGTGATCTTGGTGGACGGGATGAGCTCTTTCGGTAACGGGGTACAGGTAAACGTGCTGAACGAAACCGGTGGTCGAGAAGTACATATCAACGATAAGCTATCGGCCCATTTCGCCTACATCTACTCGCTCTACCGCCACCGTCCCCGGTTAATCGAGCAGATGAAGAAAATCATAGATTACTATTGCGACAAACACTCGTCTGACAGGGGAACCATTGGTGACGATTGCATGATCGTGAACGTGGGATACATCAAGAACGCGCGGATCGGACCCTGCTGCAAGATAACCGGTGCGATGAAACTGAAGAACGGAAGCATCAACAGCAACCAGCACGCTCCCGTTTATATCGGGCGTAACGTGATCGCCGAAGATTTCATTATCTCTTCCGGAAGCACCATCGATGGCGGCTCCATGATCACCCGGTGCTTCGTGGGGCAAGCGTGCCATATCGATCACGGGTACACCGCTTCCGACTCCCTCTTTTTCAGCAATTGCCAGGGAGAGAATGGTGAAGCCTGTGCCCTCTTCGCGGGGCCTTACACCGTTACCCACCACAAATCTACCCTGCTCATCGCCGGCATGTTCTCTTTCATGAATGCCGGGTCAGGATCCAACCAGAGCAACCACATGTATAAGTTAGGGCCCATCCACCAAGGAATCGTGGAGCGGGGAGCCAAAACCACCAGTAACTCCTACGTGCTATGGCCGGCCAAGGTAGGAGCGTTTTCTCTCATCTTAGGCCGCCATTACCAACACGCGGACACCTCCAACCTGCCTTTCTCTTATCTAGTAGAGAAAAACAATGGTACTCACATCGCGCCCGGGTTGAACCTGCGCAGCGTGGGCACTATCCGCGATGCCAAAAAGTGGCCCGAAAGGGATCAACGCCGGGATCCCGACAAACTCGACTGCATCAACTTTAATCTCCTCAGCCCCTACACCATCCAAAAGGTGTTCGCGGGCATCGACATACTCGAAAGTCTACAGTCCACGGCAGGTGAAACGTCGGAGATCTACACGTTCCAGAGCTGTATCATTTCCAACCATGCCCTAAAAAGAGGACTGCAACTGTACGAAATTATCATTCATAAGTTTTTAGGAAACTCCATCATCAAGAGGTTAGAGAAGACCCGCTTCAGGAACAACGAAGAGATCAGAGAGCGCCTCGACCCTAAAACCGAACTGGGATTAGGAGACTGGGTAGATCTTTCCGGGCTGATTGCCCCCAAGTCGGAAATAGACAACCTGATTGACCGGATTGAATCGGGACAAATCAATCGATTAAAAGAATTCAATCAGGTTTTGCATGAACTACATGCCAATTATTACGTGAACGAATGGACCTGGGCTTGGGATAAAATACAGTCCTTTTACAAGCTGAAAGGCAATGAGATTACCGCAAGCGACGTGATTCACATCGTTGAAAAGTGGAAAGAGTCGGTCATCGGGTTGGATGAGATGATTTATAGCGATGCAAAGAAAGAGTTCTCCCTCTCCTTCAAGACCGGCTTTGGTGCCGATGGAAATATACAGGAGCAGGCGATGGATTTTGAATACGTTCGTGGCGCGTTCGATCAAAACCCGTTCGTGATGGCCACGCTCAAACACATTGAAGATAAAAAAGCCTTAGGAGACGAGCTAATCGAACGAATTAAATATATTTAAAAAAACACAATCACAACGGGATATACCCGTGTAGTTTTCACAGCAAAGAAGATTCGTAATGACAAAAAAGACTATAGAATTCATCCAGCAATTTCGCCCACAACCTACGCGTGTTCCCATCAATAAATGCGAATTAGAAGAGGTGGTAGACTCCCTTATAGAGCTTATGTTCCCTATTTGTGACACCCCACGGTCGCGGAATGTAACCGAGGAGCTGATCGAGACAGCCAAGAAGCTTCATATCAATATCGCTCGTTTCAGCGACGAGACTACAGCGGATATAAAAACAGAAAAGTTTTTCGAAAAGTTTTCTTCTTTACAGGAGCGATTGTTTGAGGATGCGGAATGTTATTTACGATTCGACCCCGCGGCCAAGAGTTTAGAAGAGGTCATCATCACCTATCCCGGTTTTTACGCGCTGTGCGTGCACCGTATCGCCCACGAGTTTCATCTTTTAGACCTTCCCCTTTTCGCACGCCTTTTCTCGGAGCACGCTCACTCGAAAGTAGGCATCGACATACATCCCGCGGCAAAAGTAGGGAAAAATCTCTTCATGGATCACGGCACGGGAATCGTGATCGGCGAAACGGCCGAGATTGGCGACAACGTGAAGATCTATCAAGGGGTAACTTTAGGAGCCCTTTATGTAGAGAAGAAACTGTCCGACGTGAAACGTCACCCTACCGTGGAAGACAACGTGGTCATTTACGCGAATGCTACCATCCTGGGCGGCAATACAGTGATTGGACACGATTCCACGATCGGTGGAGGGGCTTGGCTCACCCGGAGCGTGATACCCTATTCCGTTGTTACAAATCCAGTGGATGTTAAGATCAGGCCCGGCAAAGATTTTTCCGGTCCTTATGATTTCGTGATCTGACCCATTTCTTCAAAAATAGCCACGGCAGTCTCCACTGTATCCACGTGACGGATTACCAGCGATCGTTTCTTTCCGTTATCACGCAACTGGCATTGGCGAGGGTATTTTTGCACGTAGTTCAACAGCTTATCGAACGCGAGGGAGCCATAGTAGGGCGATTCGGAATCGGCAATGAGATGGAGCGTCATTTGCCCCCCTTTAAGTACCACCTTCTCGATACTCAACGACCGAGCCAACCGCCGGAGCCGCACGATGCGTATCAGTTCCCTGCCTTGCGAAGGGATTCTCCCGAACCGGTCTTCCAGCCGTTTGGTGAAATCAAGGATCTCTGTTTCCGTCTCCATGTTATCTAGTTCCCTGTATATGCCCACTCTTTCGGCGTCATTGGGTATATACATCACCGGGAACATCAGTTCCAGATCGCTCTCCACGAGTACATCATTCACGAACACCTCTCCCTCCCCGTTTTCGTCCGATTTTGTATCTGCATATAGGTCGGCAAACTCCTCTTTACGCAGCTCCTGTACCGCTTCGTTCAATATTTTACGATACGTCTCGTACCCCAAGTCCGCGATAAACCCGCTCTGCTCAGCCCCCAGAAGGTTTCCTGCTCCCCGGATATCGAGGTCCTGCATCGCGATATGAAGGCCACTACCTAACTCAGCAAAGTTTTCGATCGCCTGAAGCCGTCTGCGTGAATCCGTACTTAGCATGTAAAGAGGCGGGGCCAATAAATAACAGAATGCCTTACGGTTGCTTCTACCCACTCTCCCTCGCAGCTGATGAAGGTCGCTCAACCCGAAATTCTGGGCATCAATAACAATAATGGTATTCACGTTCGGCATGTCTATACCCGACTCGATAATGGTAGTAGCAATCAGTACATCCTGCTCGTGATTCATGAAGTCCGAGATCACCCGTTCCAAATTCTTGGGATCCATCTGCCCATGCCCCACGGCGACTCGCACACCCGGCACCTCCCTTTTTACCAAATCTTCCAGTTCATGAATATTCCGGATTCGATTATTCACGATAAACACCTGCCCGTTGCGGCTCAGTTCAAAATTTATCGCGTCACGAATAATCTCGATATCAAAAGGATGAACCTCGGTCTGGATCGGATACCTGTTCGGCGGAGGTGTGCTGATGGTCGATAAGTCACGTGATCCCATCAAGGAAAACTGCAACGTACGCGGAATTGGCGTAGCTGTCATCGTAAGCGTGTCCACGTTTACCTTTAATTGTTTCAGTTTTTCCTTGGTAGAGACACCAAATTTCTGTTCCTCATCGATAATCAGCAATCCCAGGTCTCTGAACATCACGTCCTTGCCCACCAACCGATGCGTTCCGATCAGGATATCAATTTTCCCCTCTTTCAACTCGTTTAGTATTTCCTTCTGTTCCTTTGGCGAGCGTGCTCGGCTCAAGTAGTCTACTTTCACCGGGAAGTTCTCCAACCTTTCCCTGAACGTGTGGTAATGCTGCGTGGCCAGCACCGTGGTAGGCACCAGCACCGCCGTCTGTTTATTGTCCGTCGCGGCCTTAAAAGCGGCCCGGATAGCCACCTCTGTTTTACCAAAGCCCACGTCGCCACAAATTAGCCGATCCATGGGCTGTTCACTCATCATATCGGCTTTCACGTCGCGCGTGGCTTTTATTTGGTCCGGCGTATCCTCGTACATGAACGACGCTTCCAGTTCGGTTTGCAAGTATGTATCTTTCGAAAAAGCAAATCCCTTTTCCTGTTGTCGTTGCGCGTAAAGTTTAATCAAGTCGCGCGCTATATCCTTAATTTTCTTTTTGGTGCGCTCCTTTACCCGCTCCCATGCGCCGGTTCCCAGCTTATTTAGCTTGGGTTCTTCCCCCTCTTTTCCCTTGTACTTCGATATCTTATGCAACGCGTGGATCGACACGAATACCGCGTCGTTGTTCTGGTAGGTAAGTTTTATTACCTCTTGTACTTTTTCACCGATCCGCAGCCTCACAAGTCCGGCAAACCTTCCGATACCATGGTCCATATGCACAACATGGTCCCCGGTTTGAAGTTGGTTGATCTCCTTCAGCGTGAGCGCGATTTTTCCCGATCGCGTACGATCCGACTTAAGGCTATACTTGTGAAATCGATCAAAAATCTGGTGATCCGTGAAACAGCATATTTTCAACGTCACGTCTGAAAAACCCTCGTGCAATGTTTTATTCACCGGCACGAAAGGAATAGGATCGTTTCGATCATTAAAAATATGGAAAAGCCGCTTTTGTTGTTTTTCGCTATCGCTTAGTATATAAATCGTGTACCCCTCGTCCATGAAGCGATGAAGCGATTCGCTCAGCAAGTCGAAGTTCTTATGGTAGAGTGGTTGCAGCGAGGTATCAAAAGTTAGTTTCGCGTCGGGAGTATCCAATATTTTAGCGTCGAAGCGCACCTGTTTAAAGGAAGCCAATGCCTCTTTAAATTCACCGGCGGTAAGCAGTTCCGCCTTCACGAACCCTTCGTCTTCCACGTCGATTCGTAATTCTTCATCGTTTAGCGACTCCACTCGGCTATTGATCCATCGTGCATCCTCCATCCCGATCACGGCAGACGCGGGCATCGATTTGAACAGCGATGCACTCTTGTTTTCCGATCGTGCCAACTCGGGTACCACCTTTATTTCGTTCAATCGCTCCTTCGATAATTGCGATTCCAGATCAAACGTACGTATCGTTTCTATCTCATCACCAAAAAAATCGATCCGGAAAGGATCTTCGCTCGCGAATGAAAACACGTCCAGAATACTCCCTCTTACCGCGTACTGTCCCGGTTCGTACACGTAATCCACGTAATGGAATCCCTGCGAATCGAGCATCTCACTCACGAATCCAGGGTCCACTTTTTCCCCTGCCGAAAGTTTCAACATGCTCTCTTTTAGTTGTTCTCCGGAGACCGTTTTCTCGCTCAACGCGTCAGGGTAAGAAACAATCAGCAGAGGCTCCCCTTCGTCTTGTAACCGTGTCAGCACTTCAGTTCTTAAAACTTGGTTTGCCGCGTCGATTTGGCCATACTTAGCAGCTCGCTTGTAAGCCGATGGAAAAAACAACACTTGTGCAGTGCCAATGATCTGGGTTACATCGTGGTAAAAATAGCCGGCACTCTCCGCGTCGTTTAAAATATAAAGGTAAGTTCGTGGAAGCTTTTGAAACAGCCCCACTGCAAAAAGGGCACGTGACGATCCCTGCAAACCCGTTACCGATAAGAGTTGTATTTTATCGAGCATTGAGCCTGCCGCCGCCACATTGGGATGTTTCGTCACCCGCTGTTGAAGTTGTGTAATGTCTATTGGTTCAACCATTCAGATGAAAGTGCAAAGGTAACCTATTTTTTATTACCTTTGCCTCTTTGGAAAAGAGAAAAATTATTCTTATGCAAACAGACGCCAAAGTAACGCCTGACTATATATTTGAATCCAGCTGGGAAGTTTGTAATATGGTAGGCGGCATCTACACGGTTTTATCTACCCGCGCTAACTCATTACAGAAGCTTTATAAAGATCGCATTTTTTTTATAGGGCCCGATCTCTGGGAGTCTCAGGAGAGTCCTTGGTTTATAGAGGACACCACCCTTTACACTTCTTGGCGAGAGCACGCGCGTGAGAACCAGCACCTCGAAATACGCGCCGGTCGGTGGGACGTTCCCGGCCAGCCGATAGTCTTCTTGGTGAAATACAAAAACTTTTCCGGGAAACAAAACGAGATTTACTCCTCGATGTGGGAAGACTTTAATGTCGACTCCATTGCGGCGTATGGAGACTACCACGAATCTACCCTCTTCGCCTACGCGACCGGCCTGTTAATAGAGAGTTTCTATCGTTACCATCGCTTAGAGATGGTAAACGTGGCTGCTCATTTCAATGAATGGATGCTTGGTGCCGGTGCGTTGTACATCAAAAAACAGGTACCCAAGATCGCCACCCTGTTCACAACACACGCCACCTCTATCGGCCGATCTATTTCGGGCAACAATTTACCGCTCTACGACCACCTCAAAGAGTACAATGGCGATCAAATGGCTCGTCAGCTCAACATGGTAGCAA
>JAAYTC010000376.1 GCA_012518155.1 Bacteroidales bacterium
GCATATTAGTCTAATTGCCACATTTATTCAACGAACTTATTTACCGCGTCGATAAACGCTTCTACCGAAGCCGCGACGATATCGGTATTGGCCGAAAACCCGTAGTAGTGCATGTTATTATGTTCCACTTGCATATGCACCTTGCCCACGTCGTCGCTACCATGGTCGATGGCTTGTATCAAGAATTCTTGGATCTTAATTTTGCGTTTGATAATATTTTTCACTGCTCGAATGGCCGCGTCCACCGGCCCGTTGCCGGTTGCCGTGGCTTCGAACTGCTCACCCGCGATGTTCAGGCCGATGCTTGCCACGTCGCGTACCCCGATGCCACACACCACCTGCAGGTATTCAATCTTGATCCGGGTCATGCGAGCCTCTTTGCCCACCAGCATCAGTATATCGTCGTCGGTAATATTTTTCTTTTTGTCGGCCAGCTCCAGAAAGTTTTGGTATACTTTATCCAGCTCCTCCACCTCCAGCTTCACACCGAGCATCGACAGCCTGTTTTTCAGTGCCGCGCGTCCACTGCGGGCGGTGAGCACGATCGCGTTTTCGTCGATTCCCACGTCCTTCGGGTCGATGATCTCGTAGGTCTCCACGTTCTTGAGAACCCCATCCTGGTGGATCCCGGAAGAGTGCGCGAAAGCATTTCTACCCACGATCGCCTTGTTGGGCTGCACCGGCATGTTCATGAGGCTCGACACCATTCGGCTGGTAGCGTATATATGTTGCGTGTTGATATTTGTATCGAATCCGCGGTCCTTGTGGCTTTTGAATGCCATCACCACCTCCTCTAACGAGGTATTGCCGGCCCGTTCACCAATCCCGTTCAGGGTCACCTCCACCTGTCGTGCACCATTGAGCACGCCCGAGATGGTATTTGCCGTGGCCATACCCAGGTCTTGGTGGCAGTGCGTGGACAAGATCGCGTTCTTCATATCCACGTTGTCTATTAAGAACTTAATTTTCGCCCCGTACTCGTCGGGGAAGCAGTACCCCGTGGTATCGGGAATATTCACTACCGTCGCGCCCGCGTTAACAACAGCTTGTACCACTCGTGCCAGGTATTCGTTATCCGTTCGTCCCGCGTCTTCGGCGTAAAACTCCACGTCGTCCACGAACTCGCGAGCGTACTTCACCGCATTCACCGCCCGCTCGATAATCTCTTCACGGTTGGAGTTGAACTTGTGCTTGATATGAAAGTCGGAGGTACCGATCCCGGTGTGGATACGTTTCCGTTTAGCATACTTGAGCGACTCGGCCGCCACCTCGATATCTTTCTCTACCGCGCGGGTGAGGGCACAGATGGTGGGCCACGTGACCGCTTTCGAAATTTCTACTACCGACTGGAAGTCGCCCGGGCTCGAAACCGGGAAGCCGGCCTCTATCACGTCCACCCCTAACAGTTCAAGGGCCTGCGCGATCTGGATCTTCTCGATCGTGTTCAGTTGGCAACCGGGCACCTGCTCCCCGTCTCTTAACGTTGTATCAAATACAAAAATTCGCTCCATGTTATAAACCTATTTTTTTTACTGCTCTGTATAAAATAAATAACCTTTCCCACTGGGTGAGAAAGGTTATCCTATTTTTTCCTTGTTCGTTTACCGATATTCCAATCTCACCCTCCGAAGTTGTCCAGAAGTAGAATAGAAATGACTAGAATATCAACGTTACGATACATATTTTATTTCCTGTTATCTAAATTAACGCTTGCAAAGTAAACATGAAATTTCGAATCCACAAAATATTTCCACTATTTTCTTCAATAAAATTTGAAATTGATAGTTTTTCCAGCACTTTCGCTTCGATTTGAAACAAAACAGGAGGATTCTCCTTTTTTTACACCTTGCACCTATTAATACATATTGCAGATACTTATGCGCGTTTAAATGATTACAATTACAGCTAATAATTACAATTACAGCTAAAACGCGGCCTGTAATAGATGAACAACTTTTCAATCGAATTGTTTACCGCGACTACATGAAAATGGTTCTAAAAATCATTCGACCTGAAAAATCATTCGACCCGTGAAGAACTCCTTTTCCGTCCAAATACCTATATTTGCAGCATGTTTTTCACTAGTGATGAAATAAAGGAGCGAATGAACGAAGCGGGAAAGGCTCGAAAGCCCTTCCTCTTCGCGATTGATTTTGAAATGACGGAGGGATTTTTTCTTCCCAACCCCCTGTCACAACAGGGAGTACTGTTCGATATCAAGGGGATTTCCAATATTCACACAGCAATCGGCACGTCGATTCCAACGGCAGGAGCACCCGTTCCAACGGTAGGTATAGCACGCGGGGCGATACAATCAGCTTCCCGACCTGAAACTACGGGTGTAAAGCGTTCCGAACCACCGCGAGATTATCTGTTTGAAGCCGATCCGGAAGATTACAATAGATACCGTCAGCGTTTTTCAATAGTGATGGATGGACTGAAACGGGGCGACTCCTATCTCACCAACCTCACGATAAAGACTCCAATACAGTGCTCCCTCTCCCTCGAGGAGATATTCCGATTCAGCCGGGCTCCTTACAAGCTCTACCTTCCGGGACGATGGGTATGCTTCTCGCCCGAGGGGTTCGTGCGCTTGAAAAACGGAAAGATCAGCACCTTCCCGATGAAAGGAACCATTGACGCGCGGCTACCGAACGCGCGCGAAATCATACTGAACGACCCGAAAGAATCGGCCGAACATAACACGATCGTGGATCTACTTCGGAACGATTTAAGCCGGGTAGCTTCCGATGTGCGGGTGGTACGTTTCCGGTACACCGATGAGTTGGAAACAAACAGAGGTTCGTTATTGCAAGTAAGCTCCGAAATCGAAGGCAACCTGCCTGACGGGTACCTCGATCAGTTAGGATCGCTTTTCTTTGAGCTTTTACCCGCGGGATCTGTCTCGGGAGCACCCAAAGAATCCACGCAGCGAATCATCCGTGAAGCGGAGGCAGGGCCTCGTGGTTTTTACACGGGAGTAGCCGGCTATTTTGATGGAGAAGCGCTGGAAGCGTTCGTGTTGATTCGCTTTATCGAACAACAAGGCCCCGAGCTCTATTTCCGCAGTGGCGGGGGGATTACCGCGAACAGCGACTGCCGCAAGGAATACGACGAGGCGGTCAATAAAGTGTATTTGGCATGTTTTTGGAAACCATTTGTATAGAGGACGGCGTGGTGCGAAACTTGGAAGCGCACGAGAAACGCGTGCAAAGGACAGCCGCTCATTTTGGTTTTACCGCTCCCTCCCTGTCGAGAGAGCTGGAAAATCGTATGCCGGAGCAGCCGCGAAAAGGGAGGGTGAAATGTCGCGTAATTTACCGGGAGTCGATTCAAGAGGTCACTTTTGAACGCTATTATCCCAAAGAAATAAGATCGTTGCGACTGATCGAAGCATCTCCCGACTACTCGTTTAAATATGCCAATCGCACGGTCTTGAACAATTTATTAGCACGAAAAGGAGATCGCGATGAAATTTTGATTGTCCGGCACGGCCTGATCACGGACACCTGCTACAGCAAC
>JAAYTC010000377.1 GCA_012518155.1 Bacteroidales bacterium
CCTTCGCCCCTCTCCCTGTCGAGAAAAGCAAAAATCTCCTGCTTTGCAGCTAGCCTAAAAGCCAAATCATTGGGCATGCCGCTTGCAAAGTTCTCGCTTTGATGGTGGTAAAATAGATGAATATTGCGAAATCCAATTCGTAGGAGGTTATAAAATATTTGTCGGGCAAACGTGTTTAACACTCCCGCGTCGATATGCATCCCTCCTTTTCGTTCGGGTCCCGCGACCGCGTAAGAACCCGCTCCATACCAAAAAGGAGGTAAGACGATCAGTTCCATCTCCTCTTCCAACATTTCCAATGCCCGTTGCACAACCAACGTATCCACGCCGGTACAAAGATGTTCGGCGTGATATTCAATCACCCCTAACGCCATGACCACCGGGGTGTTTTTGTCAATAGACTCCCGGATTTGGTCGGGAAACATAAATTCGTATCTCATAACGCGTCCGATTTTTTTAATACATTAAAGTTCAATATATTTCATGAATTTAGAGGACATCATTTCTATCCCGTCGCTTTTAATGATGGCTCCATTTTCCCATCTCAGCCCAAAATCCTTATCATAAAAGAAAGTATCTATTTGAAAAGTCATGTTTTCTTGCAATAAATACTCGGAGGTCGACTCCATCCAGGGGCGCTCCACCTCCATCATTCCTATCGAGTGGCATGGGCCATATAACATATACTGTCCAAAACCTTTTTCTTTTACCCAGTTTTCATAATCTGTAACGACCTTTCCTGCCGGTTTTCCGGCTGCAAGCAAGTCCATGGTCTTCTTATGCGCTTCCAAACCAAACTCCACTAAGTTTCTTTTTCGTTCGGGCAATGCCCCGATTGAAAATGGCAACCCCACGCTGGACGAGTACCCGCTTACCCTTGCTCCAATATTCAACTGGATCACTTCATTTTCCACGATCTTGTTATGGGTAGGCCTTGAGATAGCATTGTTGGTGGATTTTCCGCAGAAACAATAAAGAGAGTGTCCCTCGTACTCTCCCCCGTGCTTGTAAATCTCACGTTGGCCAATTCCTATTACCTGGAGTTCTGTCATCCCCGGCTTTATTTCGTTCAAAATAGCTTCTACGGCAAGCTCTGATATCTGGAATGCTTTTTTCATGCAAGCGATTTCGTTGTCACTCTTCACGAATCGAAGGGGCCACAGGGTCATATCGGCTTTTACAATTTCCACGTTGGGAAGTTGCTCTTTCAACGAAGTATACACGGGCAAAGATGTGATAGCCCAACCCACGATACCAATTTTTTTAACATGCCGTAGGTTATACTTCTCCAGCAAATCTTTATAGGTAATGAAAGACATTCCCGGGGCATCCGGTTCGGCGGACTCCCTGTACTCGATCAACTTCTCGATATTCTTGAAGAAACTCCTATGGGATGCATACAAATCACTTTCCGGGCCAACCAATAGAACCGGTTCCCCGTCTGCCGGGACAAATACGGCGGCAGTCTCGAATACCGGCCAGTACTCGCTTAGGTACCTTACAAATGCCATATCAGATTCCGTGGCATGTACCAGACAGGCATCCAACCCTTCTTTTTTAATGTTCGCCTGAAATTTTTTTATCCTCTCTTCAAATTCGCTTTTGGGGATTGTTGTAGTGGTCATAATACACTATTTTTTATGTTAATAAAATTATCTTTATCCGATGTCCTTTCTTATGATTTTCTTGCCCTGGGCAATAGCGAGGTTAATGTTTCATTTAAAACCCCGAGTTTCTCTTTTAATGAATAGGGAGTATAAACGTAATCTTGTTCGTATTGGAAACCCAAACGTGAGTCTCGCGTCGCGGCAAGCAGTGATTGTTCCGTGCGTTCAATTTCATCTTTTAAAATAGCTTCCATTTTATCCAGGGTAGCTTGGATCTCTTTTTTGCCTTCTGCTTTTACCAGCTTTAAACGCAGGTCTTCGAATTCAAGAATGGAATAATCGCTCTGCATCATACGTTGCAATTGTTCCGCGACGACCACTTCTTTTACGGCGACTGGGCGTTTTTCTTCCGGTGCATTCATGGCCGCGGCCCGGTATAGCGTCAACCCTTGCTCCATTTCCTCGATTGCCTTTTTCAGGTATTTAAGAAAAACGGGCAAAATCTGGACCCCCTCCCCCGCTACTATCCCGGTCGCACTTCTGGCATATTGTTCCGCCCGGTTGGTTTTGTTGGAGAAATCGGGAAAGAACACCATCCGCGAAACCGTAAACGGCCAATAAGGATTGAGGTTAGGCATATTTTTGGCCGGATCGGTCCAAGAATACATAAAGGTGGCTGTCCTCGCGGGAGGCATCTCGAAAAACAGGGGATTTCCCACGGCATTATTCGTCCCCATGTTGGGACCGGTATCAGGCACATACCGGATGGCATGGCTGAAATGATCCCAAGCTTTTACTACTTGCTCTTGTTGATTTTCACCAAAGATTACCGCGGCAGTTTGTTTTAGCAGCTCGTCGAACGGGAGGGAGTCTGTCCAGCACGTCCAAGCACGGAGATTGCTTATCACGTTTGGTTTATATCCGCTGGTCCAGCTTTCCAATGTTCCATTCACGCCATGGTTCTCCAGGGCACGGTAGCGATCGCGCCATTGTTGGGGGCAAGGCAGGTAGGGGATAGTTCCATATTGCCAACTCGCGAAAGTATCAACCTTGGAATAGACTTTCATGCTACGCTTTCTCGCTTCGTCCATTTGTGCTTCCGTTACTTCCGCCGGGCCGATCTGGTTCAGGGAATAATCCCGCAGATACCCTTGCATGCCGTCAATCTCGAAGCTCTTCCCATTCTCCCAAGTAAGCATGGGGATAGTGTTTTGGGGTAACTGTTGAATAAAATAGCGTTTAATCTCCGCGCTTTGAGGGCGAAAATCGATGTTGTATTCCCAAGGAAGTATCTCTAAACTCGGGTTTATTTTATGGCACTCTTCCTCAACAATCCCCACCGCGTCGGTCCAGTTATCGGCCCATTCCTGAATATACTCTTTGCTCGCGCCGCGGCCGCCTCCCCATCTTTGATACCAAAATCCTTCGGTGAGGAGAATATACCCTTGTATCTCGGGGAATTCATTCACGATATCACGTACTAATTCGCGCAATTTCATTTCACTCTCCGGGGTACCCAGGTATTGATAAATAATCTGGGTATATACTTTTAACCCGTACTTGGATGCTCTTTGGATTAAATCCTTAACTACCCGAGGATCTTGACTCCGATTCTTATACATTAACCGAGCGTAAAAATCGGTTGAATTCTCGGCGGTTGAACGGTCTCCATTGGGATTGGTATAGACGCCGACAAAGATACCGTCGAATCCGTCATGTGCGAGATGCGACAGAAGTGTATCCGGCCATTCCATCCATCCCAGCCACGATAGAGCCATGCGTGTATCGTATAAACTATGACGGACGGTCGTTAAATTCTTGGGTAAAAAGGGAGCTTCACGAAGATTCATCCTCGACTCTAAATTGTACAGCCCAAACATCGCCCCTCGTTCATCATACCCACAAACGACAATCCGGCCCGGTGTCACCTGTATCTCGTAATCCTTGGGATTCTTGAGGGCTGTCCCACACCCGGGCAATTGTTCCCTTGTCCCTACTACAACACAACCGCTTAATCCCTTCCAATCATGTAAGGTGGACATTGCCTCGCGCTCGATTATCACCCCGTGTGAAACAGCCAGGTAATCCTGGAAATCTTGAGTAGCCGTCTGAATCACGATGTCCGCTCCAGATATGTTCACCAGCCTCCACCCTTGATTTGGAATGCTCATTTCATCTTCTCTCGCAACAGCGCCACTCCTCCTTTTCCACGTATGGATCGGAGCAGTAGAAAGGTGCTTATGATAGTCATACAACTCTTCCACGGGAAGACGCTCCACTTCTGAAGCAAAAGAAGACAGATGGTTTTCACGGGTACTTTTCACGGATGAGGTGTCTTTTTCACCGAGAGCCATAGCCGGGGAAACAGTCATTCCTACAAGACTGGTGGTACTAGTGATCAAAAAATTCCTACGAGTAAATTGTTTTCCCATTTGATAAAATTTGATATCCCGGTACTGAAACCAGAATAAAACAAAGAAATAGATTTTTCTATTCGTTAATGTTATAAATCACGTATAAATATTGCAATTCACGAATTAATTAGCCGATGCTATTAGCAATTTAAGCAAGTCAGCTTCATTCATTCAAAAATACGAGCGTTCTCGAATGCTTCAAAAATTTTCTCCTTCGAAACATTGGATATTTTCAAATATTTACGATCATTTGCTGGCACGACTATATCGCCATTTCGGGTGGAGAGTATCTCTTCTTCCCGATCGATGTTTTTATACAGTGCTACATTTTTACCGTCGAGCGGTAATTCCAGCTTCTTATTCCCCGAGATATGCCAATAAACCACGTGATATTCTCCCTCTCTCTGGAATATAAAAGCCCTGATCTCCTCGTTGCTTCCTGCCACTGTGGTAATTTGTTCGTAAGGGTGCAACTCAAATTGATTTTGCTCGTTCAATAACAGGTGATATTCTTGTTTTGCATCCCGCAACTGCAACTTTTGTTCTTCAGTGAGCCAATTTCTCGACCGAACTTCTTCCCATCTTCGAAATACTTCTAAATTGTCAGCAGTCCTAGCGTGATTTTTAAAGCTCTCTAAGCTGGCGTTTAGGGAAACAGGGCAATCCCATGCGGCAGCTAAGCTTGTCGCGTATTCAATCATATCGGGTTGAGTACCGATTGTGCGAGAACTTGGCAAGAAATGTAAACTCGGTGTTATTCCCTCACTTTTAATCGTCTCGAGCAGTACCTTCAAATCTTCGCTACCGTTCGGGTATATTGAAGCTCTCCAATCAAAGTCACCATTTTTACCCCATGATGGAGCACTCTCTACAATA
>JAAYTC010000049.1 GCA_012518155.1 Bacteroidales bacterium
GAGTTCACCGCGTTAGAGGCAAAATTGCACCCGGACTTAGACCGGGACTTGGAACTGTTTAAAGATATGATCAAGAGCATGATCGAGACGGAGATCATGCAGCGGGCCTATTACAAGAAAGGGGTACTGATTCATCAGCTATCGAGCGATAAGGTGTTCGATAAAGCAATGGAGTTATTGAGAGATCCGGAATCGTATCATTCAGTGCTTCAGCCGGAAGCCACGGACATCCCCCCTGCAGAAGAGATAAAGGAGCGGCTCAAAGATCAATATTCGTAAAGTACGGCTACTTAAAGGCTACTAAATATTACGTGTAGAGTTATAATTCTACAACTATGGAACTATTTGAATTTATAATACGGATGCTGGTGGCAACTGCCGCTGGAGGAGCGCTGGGTTTGGAGCGTGAATCGAGCAACAAAAGCGCGGGGCTCCGGACGAATACCTTGGTCGCCGTGGGTGCCTCTATTTTCGTGATGATATCAACCCGGGTAGTTCAACCTGAATTGGGGGATCCTTCTCGCGTAGTAGGGCAGATCGTGACGGGAATTGGCTTCTTGGGCGCGGGGGTGATACTGCACCGGGGGGCCAACGTGAAGGGACTTACCACCGCGGCTACTATTTGGTGTAGCGCGGCATTGGGTAGCTTGGCGGGATTTGGCTTTTACTGGGAAGTAGCCGCCGCGACGTTGCTGATAATTTTCGTAAACACGGTATTTAAAAAGGCGGACTATCTCTTCATGAAGAAAAGGAAAGAAAAGGAGATCGAGAAGAAAAAAGAGAACGAGGAGTAACTCCGTCAGACAGCGACCATGAAACTCGACCACGAAACTCGACCACGAAACGAGGGGAAGATTACTAATCACAAAACCGTGGCGACAATTACCCCGGTGCACGATGATTGCCTCTCGCAATAGTCGTGAAGAGAGCGACGATCGATCACCACCTTACCTTGGGCCGAGGAGGCATGAATAAAAGTGAGCCGGCCATTCTCACGAAAAGCAAAGCCGGTATGGGTGGTGTCAAGCCCTTTAATCTTTGTCGTAAAACCAAGCATCGACATATGGGGGATTCGAGAAGCGGCCGATGAAATATTTTCCTTGGGCAGGTAAAAAAAGCCGCCTCTGTTATTGATCGACTCTTCAACCCTTTGAATCTCTAGCCATAAAGAATCGTTACAATTGAGCTGTTTGTAGGCCTCACGGTGCGTGGACATGAAATCAATTTTTTTCTCTTCACACGTGCCGCCCAATCTTTCGGAAATATTCTCGACTACCCCACCCTGTTGTTGGTTATATACCCAATCGGAGACATAATGAAGACGAGAGGCATACCCTTCGATGGCACCGTCTCGGTAACGGATCTGTTGTAGTTGGCGCGCAAAATCATCGAAACGCGATGAGCCGGAACGGACAGTGTTCATCAAAGCGATCACCGTCTCGATATAAGTCACGCAGTCGAATTCCCGCAGGTTAACAACCAGTCTTTCGTTGCCCCTCTTTTCCTCATCGTTGCCCACCTCTAGGGTATGTTCCACGTAGGGTGTACCAACAAAAAAGAGGGCGGTATGTTCCAGGAGCGTTTCGATGGATGCGCCCGCGAAGGGCTCTATCTGTTCAGTATACCGCTGAAATAACTGCCGGTCCTCGGGCTGACACTCTATTTCCGTCTCCCACCCGAACGACCAAAATGTGAGTCCAACCGCCGAAAGGATCAAGGTATAATAAGCCACTCTCATTCACCGGTTATTTGCTCATCAACTTGGCACCCGATAGCAGATGGTAATCCATCAACGTGATGGCTGCCATGGCTTCAACGATAGGCACGGCACGGGGAAGCACACAGGGGTCGTGGCGGCCTCGCGCCTTTACCCGGGTATCTTTACCGTGAATATCCACTGTTTTTTGATCCCTCAATATAGTAGACACCGGCTTGAATGCCACTCGAAAGTATATGTCCTGTCCATTAGAAATGCCGGCTTGAATACCTCCCGAGTAGTTGGTGCGGGTGCGGATGGTGCCATTATCGTCGTAAAACTGATCGTTCACTTCCGAGCCTCGTCCCGACACGTTAAACCCCATGCCATACTCGAATCCCTTAACCGCGTTGATGCCTAACATAGCTGCTCCCAGCGCGGCATGGAGCTTACCGAAGACCGGTTCGCCCAACCCTATCGGGGTTCCTTTTATCACGCAGGTGATGATACCGCCAATGGTGTCGCCCTGGTAGCGCACCTCTTGAATAAGCTGAATCATCTGCTCGGCGATATCGGGATCGGGACAGCGAACCATATTATCTTCAATCCGAGAAAGGTCGTAAATGCGGTAATCATTTTCGAGGGCAACCCCTCCCACTTGCGAAGTGTATGCTTTTATATCCACATTCAGCCTGTTCAAGTAGAGCTTAGCTACCGCACCTGCCACGATACGCGCGATGGTTTCTCGCGCCGAAGAACGCCCCCCACCCCGGTAATCACGTATCCCGTACTTCTGCTGGTAGGTATAGTCGGCGTGCGAAGGCCGGAAAACATCCTTTAGGTTATCGTAATCGGAGGACTGTTGATTCTGGTTTCTCACCAAAAAGCCGATGGGTGCGCCGGTGGACTTCCCCTCGAACACTCCCGAAAGGAACTCCACCGTGTCGGTCTCCACGCGTGGCGTGGTAATACGCGATTGCCCGGGACGGCGGCGATCTAATTCAGACTGGATGAAATCCATGTCGAGATCCAAGCCGGGGGGACAACCGTCGATCACTCCACCCACGCCGGGGCCGTGCGATTCTCCAAACGAGGTGAGCCTGTATAAATTTCCAAAACTATTCATTACACGATAAAATTACGCGAACGGTATCAGCAATTGCCACAACCACCGGAACCACAACCGCCACCTTCCATGCCGCTTCCACAACCGCCGGAACCGCAGCCGCCATTTTCACCGGAACCGCAGCCATCCGAGCCACAGCCACCGGAACCGCAACCGCAGCCGCCACCCGAGAAGAGAGCCGCTATTTCTTCGGCAGATGCTTCCCGAACCCCGACTACTTGGCCGTTGAAATACATCGTTTCACCCGCGAGAGGATGGTTGAAGTCCATGGTAACCACTTCGTCGTTGATAGAAACAACCGATCCTACCAACCGATTTCCCGACGAGTCCATCATCGGAACAGTATTGCCTTCGAAGAGTACTTCGTGGTCGATTTTTCCGTTGATCTCGAAAATATTCTTGGGAAGGTCCACCAACTTGGCATCGTCGTAGTCACCATACGCGTCTTCCGGCGTCAATTGAAACGAAAAAGAGTCGCCCTGGTTAAGCCCCCTGATCTGATCCTCGAATGCCTCTAACATCATATTGGCACCAAAAATAAATGCCATGGGCTGTTCGGCCGTGGCCTGCTCCATCAACTCGCGTTCATCGCCTTCACCCACGTTTAAATCGTAAGCAAGCGTTACGTATGTATTGTCTGAAATTTTCATACTCATTTTGTGATTGAATTCTCTATCGGGAAATTACCCCGTGTGAAAAATTATTTATTACCTCTTGATACTAACAACAGGAGTCGCGTGGATGTTTATTGCCCCACTGCATTTTTTAAATTATTAAGGGCCTTTTCCAATATACGCCGCGAGGTGCCCACGTTAAGGCGCATAAATCCTTCGCCTTCACGGCCGAACATGGTGCCGTCGTTGAGGGCGAGTCCCGCCTTTTCCACGAACAGGCGAACCAACTCTCGTTGCGAGAGGCGTAACTGGCGACAGTCGAGCCACACCAAGAAAGAAGCCTCGGGAATCATCGCTTGAATGGAGGGGATGTGTTCCCGTAAGAAACGATCGACAAAGCGGACGTTCTCCTCCACGTAATCCAACATCTGGCGTAACCACTCGTCGCACTCCTCGTAAGCTGCCCGAGTAGCCGTGAAAGCGAAAAGCGTGCCCTGTTGCAACTCCCGGGGCTGTAGATAAGCCAGGTAGCGCTCCCGTATCTCTTTGTTAGGGATAACCGCGAACGAGCTCACGATACCGGCAATATTGAACGTCTTGCTGGGTGCCATAAGCGTCAGGCTAATTGCCTCGGCCTCGGCCGACACCTTGGCAAAAGGGATGTGCCGCTGCCCGGATAGGGCCATATCGGAGTGGATCTCATCGGATATCACCAAAAC
>JAAYTC010000378.1 GCA_012518155.1 Bacteroidales bacterium
CCCAAGCATCTTATCAATACATCAGGGCGATGACCTACCCGATAATGGCTTACCTGGCTATCCTCGATTCCGACATGTATGGATCAATGGCCTACTCGGAAGCTTTTAAAGCACGCTACACCGATCCTCCTTTGCTGACTCCTAAGCACGATACACAAGAAGAGCTGTTTGATATACTCCTGCGAGAACTGGAGGAAACAATCAACACGCTGACCAATCCCGTTACTTTTGAAGGAAGAGATATTACACAGGTCTCATTAGGCAAACAAGACCTTATCTATGATGGGGATGTGGCCAAGTGGGCAAAATTCGCCAACTCCTTGAGATTGAAAATCGCTGTACGCCTGTTGCATGCCGATAAAGAGAAAGCATTCAGCATTGCTCAAGATGTTATGAATAGCAGTGCCGGCATCTTAAGTGGTTTGAACGATGATTTCGTCTATAACGCGGGATCTAAGTTTTACCACTTCAATGATCAGGTAAGCCCTGGGACGATTACAAAGCACCTGACCGAGTTTATGATCGAGAACAGAGACCCGCGCATCCGCTTCTTTTTCAACAAGAACTCATTCAACTCGAGGGTGGTTCAAGCCTATTTCGATGCGCAAGCAGCAAATCCCAATAGCCCAAATGTACCCAGTTATATCCTCGAGCAGGTGAACTATTCCGAAGTGGATGGAAAGAAGGTTTTCGAAAGCTGGAAAGCACCGGGAGAGCCCTGGGTACGCTATCATGGTGTACCGGCTCAAATCAACGACAACTTAAAGAGCGAGTACAGGGAATATTTTGACCCACAGGGTAACCTTTTCAAAATCACTCTGAATGGGCAAGAAAGGACCTACAACCCGTTAAGCTCGTTCAATCACGAGATGTTGAAGGGGAATTTGAATTACACTTTTCCGGACGCTCCCGGTGCCCCGGTAGTGGAAGATATTGAGCCGCATGCTTGGTATGGACTCTATTTCTCAACGGCTGAAGTGTACTTGTACCTGACGGAACTGAGGCTTTTAGGGGCCACCATCGCGATCGATCCCGCTACCTATTTTGAAGATGCTGTACGGTTATCGGTACAGGCATACGATCGAATGGCAGGGTTGAATCAAATTCCTTATTACTCTGCACCCTACGACACGGAACATGGTAAAGCAATCAAGCTCGAAAATGGCGAGGTTGAGCAGCTGGTATCGCAGCCTGCATATCAGCTCACGGGGGACAGGGCAACCGATTTGGAAAAAGTGTATATACAACAGCATATCCATTTCACTCACCTGCCGGCGGACATGTTTTCGGCAATGCGCCGTTCAGGAGTGCCGACGTACGATAGCGAAATATTACCTTTCTTGCCGTTTGCGGATAACTACGTGTTACCACGTCGCTTTAACGTAAACGAGCCGTTGGAGAGCGACAAGATGTACGATATTGTCCTGGAATCGTACAGGCAACAAGGATACACCATGAGTACAACCGACGTGAACAGGTTAAATTCTGAACGCGTATGGTACGATAAAGAAGCACCGGAATTTGGACAAGGCCCCAATTTGTAAGATGCTTTCTGGATTGTACAAATTATTGTACTAATTAAAGAGGAAGATGGAGGCTGTCTCAAAATATTCTTGAGACAGCCTCTTTTAATTTTATCACATACCAAGAGGAATCAGAGAACAATAACGGTCTTATTTTAACATTCCATCTTTTCTTGTCACGGAAATTAATGGTACATTCGCGTATTAACACGCTTATGCATCGTCATGAAAAAAATTATATTATTACTTTCAGTTTTATTTTCAGGAATAACTTTCGCGGCGCAACCACTGAGTGGCACCTATAAAAACGGATCGGACTCGTTGAAGTTCGAGGGTAATCAAATAGTGTTTCGAGTAAGTGGTTTCGGGGGATTATCTTCCTCGCAAGCCGGTGCAGGCACTTACGAGTTGATCAATGATTTTTTACTGGTTCACACGGGAGATTACCCGGGCAACAAATCCACGTTCCAAGAGTTACCCGGTTCCCGTGCTGACACGTGCGTGGTGAAAGTAGTGGGACTGTCCAACTACCCGGTTGAGGGTATCTTAGTAGAGCCCGATAACAGCTCGACCAAGCTTCCCGCGGGAAGAGTAACGGGAAACGATGGAAAAATTTACTTGGCCAACACCTCGAAAATGAAGAACATCACTGTCTCAGGGATGGGTTACAACACGATTACTATCGATTATGACACCGGTATTGACTACTTGGTGAAGTTAGCCGATGATGAAATAATCGAGAATAAGACCGTGGTATTTCGCCTCAAGGAAGTAGATGATGAAACCTTATCCATTTTGCTATTAACGGACGATTTCAATGCCGGTAAAAAAAGGGATAACGAGTTGAATAAATTGGAACGCGCCGCACGGAGAAGCAATCGCATCGACAAACGATTCAAAAAGGAGTATGAACCTTACGTGAGAAGGGTCTCAACAAGGTAAAAGGAGACCTACCTTCCCCCCTCTTCAAGGTCAGGTAACGTTACGTTTAACAGCAGTTTTTTCAAGACAGCAATTTCTTTACCATCGCAGAGATGGCACGCCCTTCGGCTTTACCAGCTAAGGTTTTCGTTGCTATCCCCATCACTTTTCCCATCTCTTTCATAGAGGTGGCACCTGTTTCCGTGATAACTTTAGTAATCTCCAACTCTAATTCCTCTTCGGAGAGTTGCTTGGGCAAGAATTCACGAATCACGTTCAACTGCTCGACTTCATTTTCAGCCAACTCGTCTCGGCCGCTTGATGTGTAAATCTCCGCGCTATCTTTTCGCTGCTTTATCATCCGCTGTAAGATAGCTATGATCGCCTCTTCTGTCAACTCGGCAGGGGCACCTTTAGCCGTCTTTGCTTCCAACATCTCTTTCTTTATCCCTCTCAACGTCTCTAGTCGGATCCTATCTTTGGCCAACATCGCGCGTTTAATTTCATCGTTTATGGTATCGTAAAGTGTCATAATTTAATATGTTAATGTGATGCTACAAATCGGCACATCATCAAATCCACAATTCAATTTAATTTTCAATCAAATAGGGTGGATGACTGCTTTGGAGTGTCGTTTTTATAATCACGAGGATTGAAATCTCGCTCACGTTTGAATACGGGACTTTTTTCCAACGCTTCCAACACTCGGTCATCATCCAACTCCTCAACGGTAAGCACGAATGGTTCGAGCCGGTAATTATGAGCTGCTAATGACTCAAGGCCTGCCTTCCCATAATATTTTTCGATCAGGTCTTTATCTTTTCGTTCCTGTTCGCGTTCAGCGTCTTCGAGTATCTTCCGCTGCAGTTCTTCAGCCTTAGACTCTTCTTCCATTTTCTCCTGAATACCGGGTACACTGGTGATCGAGAATCCGGTTGCTAAAAGCGTCACCTTCACTTCCTCATCCAATGCATCTTCCACGGCAGCCCCCCAGATAACCTCGATGCCGCTGCTAAATTTCGACATAAAATCGTGCAGGGCATTCATCTCTTCCATCATTAGCGGATGCTCCTCCCCGAACGAGAGGTTAATCAAAATCTTTTTCGCGCTAAACACGTCGTTGTTATTAAGCAGGGGCGAATGCAACGCATCTTTAATCGCCTCGTTAATTCGATCCTTCCCTTTACCCAGTCCACTACTCATAATGGCTACTCCCCCATCTTTAAGGGTTGTATTTACATCGGCAAAGTCGAGATTCACGTGCCCGTGCACCGTGATTATTTCCGCGATACTTTTAGCGGCCGTTGCCAGCGTATCATCTGCCTTGGCAAACGCGTTCAGCATCGTTAGGTCGCTGTAAATATCACGTAATCGTTCGTTATTGATCACCAGCAAAGCATCC
>JAAYTC010000379.1 GCA_012518155.1 Bacteroidales bacterium
CAAAGCTTTATCACTCAAAAATTAAAGAACAGCGAGCTTTCCATTGCTTCGGAAGATCCGGATGATCCGAAGAACTTCCCGAGAAATATGTTTATATGGCGATCCAACCTTCTGGCATCAAGCGCCAAAGGAATGGAGTATTTTATGAAGCACCTATTGGGCGCGCAAAACAGCGTGCTGGGGGAAGATTTGAAAGCCAACGGGCAGCAACTTCCCCACGAGGTGAAATGGCACGATAAGGGCCCCGAAGGGAAGCTGGACCTGCTCGTGACGCTCGATTTCCGAATGTCTACTTCGGCCCTGCACTCCGATATTGTTCTTCCGGCAGCCACATGGTACGAGAAGAATGATTTGAGCACCACCGACCTGCACCCCTTCATTCACCCTTTCTCCAACGCGGTGGATCCGGTGTGGGAGGCGCGTACCGATTGGGATATCTTTAAAGGCTTGGCAAAGAAAGTCTCCGACCTCTCTCCCGGCCATCTCGGAAAAGAGAAAGATATCGTGATGCTGCCCATGCAACACGATTCGCCCATGGAGCTTTCGGAGACCGTCTTCGCCAAGGATTGGAAAGAGGAAGATATAGAGCTTAAACCGGGTAAGAACATGCCCGATATCATTGAAGTGATTCGTGATTACCCGGAAACCTACCAGCGATTTACTTCGCTCGGCCCTCTCATGGAGAAGCTGGGGAACGGTGGAAAAGGAATCAGTTGGGATACCAAAGAAGAGGTCGAGTTGCTGAAGAAGCTGAATATATCTTCCAATGGATACAGTTCCAACGGGAAAGCGCTTATTGAAACCGATATCCATGCCGCCGAAATGATTCTCACCTTGGCACCCGAGACCAACGGGAGGGTAGCCGTGAAAGCGTGGGAGGCGTTGGAGAAGGTGACCGGTCGCCAGCACCGTCATCTGGCGTCGGTGCGCGAAGACGAGCAGATCCGGTTTAAGGATCTGCTGCAGCAACCTCGAAAAATCATCACCTCCCCCACCTGGAGCGGGGTGGAGTCACACGAGGTGTCGTACAACGCGGGATACACCAACGTGCACGAACTCATTCCTTGGCGAACACTTACCGGGAGGCAGTCGCTCTACCAAGATCACCCGTGGATGATCGATTTTGGAGAAAACTTGGTCTGCTATAAGCCCCCCATCGATACGAAATCGTTGAAAGGGATGATCAAAAAGTTGGATGGCAATGAAAAGTACATGATCCTGAACATGATGACTCCCCACAACAAATGGACCATCCACTCCACCTGGTCGGACAACCTGTTGATGTTGACGCTTGGTCGGGGAGGGCCGGTGGCATGGATGAGCGAGGAGGACGCGAAGAAAATGGAGCTGGTAGACAATGATTGGGTGGAGGTGTTTAACGAAAACGGCGCCACCGTCGTGCGCCTGGTAGTGTCGCAACGAATTCCCAACGGCGCGTTAATCATGTACCACAACCAGGAACGGACCGTGAATATGCCGGTAAGTCAGATCACAGGGAACCGGGGGGGCGTACACAATTCCGTATCCCGGCTTTGCCTCAAGCCCACCCATATGATTGGTGGATACGCGCAATTGAGTTACGGCATCAACTATTACGGCACTATCGGTGCCAACCGCGACGAGTTTGTCATTGTCCGTAAACTCGACAAAGTGGAATGGATGGATGAACCCATCGACGAATCTTAAAAATCTCAAACACTATGCAAATACGCGCACAAATAGCCATGGTCATGAACCTCGACAAGTGTATCGGATGCCACACCTGTTCGGTCACTTGCAAAAACGTGTGGACTTCACGCAAGGGCGTTGAATATGTATGGTTCAATAACGTAGAGACGAAACCGGGCATAGGGTATCCCGACGAGTGGGAGAATCAGGATCGATGGAAAGGGGGTTGGAAGCTAGATAAAGAGCGACTCACGCCCAAAATGGGCAGCAAGGTTGGTGTGATGAAGAACCTTTTCGCCAGCCCCACCATGCCTACCATCGATGATTATTACGAGCCTTTTACCTTTAATTATTCTGTTCTACACAAAGGCTCCAAGTTTAAGACTCCCCCCACGGCGAGGCCTCATTCCATCTTGACGGGAAAGGTGATGGATAAAATTGAGAAAACGCCCAACTGGGAAGACGACTTAGGGGGCGAATTTGAGAAAAGGAGCAAGGAGACCAACTTTAAAGATGTGCCAAAAGACATCTACGGTGAGTTTAAAAACTCCTTTATCATGTACCTGCCCCGCATTTGTGAACATTGCCTCAACCCTACTTGCGTGGCCGTCTGTCCTTCCGGGGCCATCTACAAGCGAGAGGAGGATGGCATCGTTCTTATCGATCAAGACCGATGCCGCGGTTGGCGTCAATGCATCAGCGGCTGCCCCTATAAAAAGGTCTACTTCAACTGGGAGACCAAACGGTCGGAGAAATGCACTTTCTGTTATCCCCGGATAGAAGCGGGGGAATCCACCCTGTGCAGTGAATCGTGCGTGGGAAGGATACGGTACATTGGCATGATGCTGTATGATGCCGATAAGATCAAGGAGGCAGCCATCACCCCGGATGAAAAGGATCTTTCTGAAGAGCACCTGAATCTGTTTTTGGATCCACGGGATCCGGAGGTAATTGCCGAAGCGCGAAAACAGGGAATCCCCGAAAATGTATTGAAAGCGGCCGCGGCCTCGCCCATCTACAAGATGGCGATCGATTGGAAGGTGGCCTTTCCCCTACACCCTGAATACCGGACATTGCCCATGGTATGGTATGTACCGCCTCTCTCTCCCATTCAATCGGCCGCCCACAGTGGAACGATAGGTATGAACGGTATCCTGCCCGATGTAGACGATATGCGTATTTCACATCAATATTTGGCCAATATTTTCACCGCGGGCGACGAGAAACCGGTGAAGGGGGCACTCAAACGGATGTTGGCCATGCGAGCCTATATGCGCAGCAAGATCGTGGACAAGGAGGAGAATCTTGCCGTTTTGAAAGGTACGGGCCTTTCACCCGAAGAGATTGAAAAAATGTACCACCTTATGGCCATTGCCAATTACAACGATCGCTTCGTGATACCTACCAGCCACAGGGAGGAGGTCAAAAATGTCTATCTAAAACAATCCAGCTGCGGCTATCCCGAGGGGGATAAAAAAGAGAGCGACAAAATTAAAAATCTGTTTGGAGGAATCTGATGATGATAAAAACATACAAAGTGCTGTCTCTTTTACTCTCCTATCCCAACGAGGAGTTGCAACAGTTTTTACCGCAAGTGGAAAACGCGCTGAGGGAGGAAGCGCTGTTGCAGGGAGATAAGATAGATGGATTGATCGAGTTTTGCCGTAGGTTCGGCCCACTCGATCTCATGAGTTGGCAGGAAGAGTACGTGCAACTGTTTGATTACTCCAGGAGTGTTTCGCTCCATATCTTTGAGCATATCAAAGGCGACTCCAGGGATCGGGGGCAAGCCATGGTCAACCTGATGGAGTTTTATAAAGAGAGCGGCATGCACCTCACCACCAAGGAGCTCCCGGACTATATCCCGGCCTTCTTGGAGTTCCTCTCAACCCTCCCCCCTGCAAAGGCGGCCGAGTTATTGGGAGAAACCGTGCACATCATGGATAGGATTAACGAGGCGTTAAGTGAAAGTGGGAATAGCTATCGCTATATCTTCCAAGCTATCATCTCGTTATCGGCCAAAGAACCGGATAAGGCCGTTACCCGAGAGATGATTAAGAACGAGAAACCATTGGACTTGGACGCGGAATATGAAGAGGAACCCGTGACTTTTGGAGGGGGAGCTTGTAATACCGACCGATAAAATACACGGTCAGATACACGATAAAATACGTTGTGCTGTTTATACTAAAAATCAACCGACATGGATAACTATATTAACAATTTCCTGTTTACCTATTTCCCTTATATTGCCTTGACAATATTCGGTTTTGGGTTTATAACACGACTGGTGATGATGAATAAATCGGTCCAGGCAGAGTCATCGCAGTTTATTGCAGATAAGAAAGTCAAGCTGGGAAGCAATCTTTTTCACGTGGGCATTATCTTTGTCTTTTTCGGTCATCTCACGCTCTTTATTCCCGAGTCGATCTATCACTTGGTGATGACCACCGAAACCAAAAGGGTGATCGCCTTATCCATGGGCTCCGTGTTCGGACTCATGGCGGTTGTAGGCATGTCTATATTGGTGATCAGACGTTTTAGCTCTCCGCGCATACGATACAACAGCCGCTTCCAGGACTATTTTATTCTCCTGCTCTTACTAATTGAAGCAATCATCGGACTCACTGCCGCCGCCAAAACGGCCGTCGAGCCCATAGGGATATATGCCGCCTTAAGCGAGTGGTCGCAAGCGATTGTCACCTTTCAACCCAACGCCGGGTTGATACTGGCCAATCATCCGCTGCAGTATAAACTTCACATCGTTCTTGGGTTTTTCATCTTTATGATTTTCCCCTATACAAAGCTGATGCATTTACTGGTATTCCCGTATGTCTACTTCTTCCGATCAG
>JAAYTC010000380.1 GCA_012518155.1 Bacteroidales bacterium
TAGTCGCTCGTCAGGGCACGGCGTGCCTCCATATCAAAACAACCGCCAGCCTGATTTGTTTAATCGTGCTTTTCTATAAAAATCCTCGAGGGTATTGCATTGTTACACAATGCAACGAACCGTGCTGTTTGACGAGGGGAAGGCAATGGATACCGACCACTTCCCGGTCGGGGAAAGCACCCTGCAACTGCTGTTTGGCTTGTTCATCTTTCGGTGAGCCATAATAGGGAAGCAGCACCGCATCGTTGATGATCAGGAAATTAGCATACGTAGCCGGCAACCGTCTTCCCTCGTGGTACAAGGCATCCGCCATGGGCAGGGCGATCAAGCAATAGGGATCTCCTTCCGGCGTGGTAAAGGCCTTCAACTCCTCTTCCATTGCCTTCAGCTCCTCGTAGTGCGGATCCTTTTTATCGTCGCATTTTACATACGCGATAGTTTGTTCATCGCAGAATCGGGCCAACGTATCAATGTGGCTGTCGGTATCATCCCCTTCCAGGTATCCATTTTCCAACCACAGCACTCGCCTTGCGCCCAACGACTCTTTCAGTTGTTCCTCGATGTGGTTTTTACTTATTGCCCCATTCCGATTCGGTGAAAGTAGGCATCGAATAGTAGTCAGGATAGTCCCCAATCCATCTGTCTCGATCGACCCTCCCTCCAAGATAAAATCCAATCGATTCAGGTAGTTGACTTCGGGTAAAAAAGCTGATTTTTTGAATAGGCGACTGGTAATCAAGTTGTCATGATTAGCAGCAAATTTCAGCCCCCACGCGTTGAATCCAAAATCTAAAAGGATGGGCTGATCGCCATCAAACACCCCGACCCCTCCGTGATCCCTCGTCCACGTATCGTTGCTTTCTATTTCGACCAGGTGAAGGTTTTCCTGCTCTTTTTTCGTAAAAAAACCCGACACTTCCCGTGCATCTGCACAAACCACCAGCAATTTCTCTCTTTTAAGAATCTCTTTTGAGAAATCAACGTAGCACCGGGTTACCTCTTCGAGCGTATGGCACCAATCGGTTTTTTCGTGGGGCCAAGTCACCTGTACTCCGCTTTGCGGAAACCACTCCGCGGGAAAAAAAAGGCCTGTCATCGGTTTCACCCCTCCATATTCCCTCTAACAATTCCTCTGCTTGAGGACCTGATAAACTCCAGGATGTGATTACGTTCTTCCGATTCAGGTAAATCTTTCTCTATACGTTCTGTAGCTTGCGTAACATTATATCCCGACATATAAAGGAATCTGTACACTTCTTGTATAGAGTTAATCCGCTCGCTGGTGTACCCTCTCCTTCGCAGCCCTACAATGTTCAATCCCACGTAAACAATTGGTTCTCGGCCTACCATCACGTAGGGAGGAATATCTTTCGGTATCTTGGAACCACCTTGAATCATAACGTGAGCACCAATACGAGAGAACTGATGCACCAGCGTACCTCCACTCAGAATAGCAAAATCATCGATTTCCACTTCCCCCGCGAGTTGTGTTGTATTTCCCAAGATCACGAAATCTTTCAGTACGCAATCGTGTGCCACGTGGCTATACGCCATGATAAGGCAATTGCTCCCCACTTTCGTGCTTCCCTTGGAAGCGGTACCCCGGTTCACTGTCACGCATTCGCGTATCGTGGTATTATCGCCAATAATCGCGGTAGTTTCCTCACCTTGAAACTTGAGGTCTTGTGGGATCCCCGCGATGGTGGCATGTGGGAAAATCGTGCAGTTTTTGCCGATACGGGCACCCGACAACACCGTTGCCTGTGCCATCACATGGCTTCCCTCTCCGATTTCTGTATTTCTGTCGATATAAGCAAAGGGTTCCACGATCACGTTATTGCCCAGAACGGCTTCAGGATGCACGAAAGCTAAAGAAGAAACAGTTGTCATACGGTTTCGATTTATGTTATTTATTTTTTATGATTTGAGCTGTAAAGTCGGCTTCGGATATCACCTTATCTCCGATAAATGCAAGCCCCCGCATAGTTGCGATTCCCCTTCGTACCTCACTGGTCAGTTCCACTCGGAAAAGCACCGTGTCGCACGGGACCACTTTGTGACGGAATTTCACGTTATCGATCTTTAAAAAATAGGTAGAATAACGCTCCGGTTCATCCAACCTGGCGAGCACGAACAAGCCGCCTACCTGTGCCATAGCCTCTACTTGCAACACGCCCGGCATCACGGGTTCTTGCGGGAAATGCCCCGTGAAGAAAGGTTCGTTTGTTGTTATATTTTTCACACCCACGATAAAGTTATCCGTCATTTGGATGATTTTATCTACCATCAAAAAAGGGTAACGATGCGGGAGCAACTCTCGTATTCGGATATTATCCATTACTGGCTCTACATTCGCATCGTAGATGGGCGGTTGCACCTCATTTAATTTAATATCCTTTCGGATTTGTCTTGCCAGTTGATTGTTGATTTTGTGTCCCGGACGGATAGCGATCAGCCTCCCTTTGATAGGTTTACCAACAAGTGCCATATCGCCGATAATATCGAGTAGTTTATGTCGTGCCGGTTCGTTTGGAAAGGCAAGCTCCCGGTTATTGAGATAACCCAATTCAGTTGCATCGGGCCGGGGAACGTTCAACGCATCAGCGATTTCATCCAGTTCCCCTTGAGGCAATTGCCTCTCATAGATAACGATAGCGTTATCGAGGTTACCCCCCTTAATGAGACCAGCTGCACGTAGTTGTTGAATTTCTCGCACGAACACGAAAGTACGCGAAGGTGCGATCTCGGTTTCATAATCTGTCACCGAATCCATTGTCGCGGATTGGTTAGGAATGAATAGTGAATCGAATTCAATAAAAGAGTTGATACAGAAATCATCATCAGGTAAGAGCGTGAGCTTCGAGCCGGTATCGGGATCATGAACTTCAACTTTTTTTCGAACAACGTAATAATCTTTGTCCTTCTCCTGTTCTTGAACACCCACTTCCCGTATTGCTTTCACGTATTCGATCGCGCTACCGTCGAGGATCGGGAATTCCGATGAGTTTACTTCTATCAAACAGTTATCGATTCCAAGAGCGTAAAGTGCCGAGAGGCCATGCTCAATCGTACTCACGGTCACCTCTCCTTTTCCGACTACGGTGCCCCGCTGTGTGTTTACCACGTTCTCCGCTAAAGCATCTATGATTGGTTGATCTTCTAAGTCGATCCTCTTTATTTTTACTCCATGATCCGCGGGAGCCGGTTTGAACGTCATCTCGATATCAAATCCTGTATGAAGTCCGATTCCTCGTAATGTGAAGCTGTTTTGTAATGTTCTCTGTTTCACTTTATCAAAAAATTAATTTCACAAATCTCCTATTATTGTGCAAATATACAACCAAAAGCACGAAATTCGGTCAATTTCGCGATTTGATTATCCATTTTATTGGGAATGGGTTGTTTTAACTGCCTTGTTCAAGCCTTTTTTTGAGTTCGGCAATTTCTTTTTCCAAGGCAGATAACTGTTTATACATATCCGGAAGCTTTGGCACGATGATACTCGATTTAAAGAAAGTTTTCACGGGCATAGCGGGCGACCCCATGACCTCCGAGCCTTCTTTGGTATTACTGATGATTCCTGATTGTGCACCTATCTGCGAATTTTTACCGATGGTGATATGCCCTCCGATGCCCACCTGTCCGCCAAAAACACAATTCTCACCAATCTTCGTGGAACCTGCTATACCCACTTGGGCGGCCATCGCGGTGTGCTCACCAATTTCGCAATTGTGGGCAATTTGAATAAGATTATCCAATTTCACACCGCGACGGATTATCGTGGAGCCCATCACCGCCCGGTCAATTGTAGTGTTGGCACCAATCTCAACATCCTCTTCGATTAGTACGTTCCCCATTTGCGGAATCTTATGATAAGATTCGCTCTCTTTGCTATACCCAAACCCGTCAGCACCTATTACAGCTCCGGCATGAATGATGCATCGATCGCCTATCACGCAGTCACGATAAATCTTCGCCCCCGGGTAGAGAATACAATTCTTTCCGATTTTAACGTTTTCCCCGATATAAACGTGAGGATGGATAGTGCTGCTATCACCTACCTGCACATTCTCAGAGATATAAGCAAAAGCCCCGACGTAAACCTCCTCGCCAAGTGTGGCGGCAGGTGAAATAAAACTCATTTCTTCGTGGCCCGTTTTTCTGGGATTCGCGCTGTTTACCATCTCAAGCAACGATGCCAGTGCAGCGTATGCATTGGGGACTTTTATAAGAGTAGCCTTAACAGGCTTTTCCGGTACAAAATCGCTATTAACCAACACGATATCTGCTTCGGTTGTATAAATATATGGTGTGTATTTTGGATTTGCGAGAAAGGAGATAGTACCTGTCTTTCCTTCTTCTATTTTCGAAAAGTTAGACACGGTAATATCAGGGTTGCCGACAATCTCTCCCTTTAAAAAATCGGCAATCTGTTTTGCTGTGAAAGCCATTCAATTCATGTTTTATATTAGAGACTCGACCAAACTTCGAGGAAACCCATATGTTAGTATTGGAAATGAAAAATTCGCACTAAGAACGAAATTCAGCCAACCTCTCAAAATCAATTAATAAAACCACAAATTAACAACTATTTTTTTTATTTCCCCCATATTTATTCATAATATACATTAAACAAAGATGAACAGTTATCCATCAATTTCAGTACTAACAGCAAGCTAGGCAAATCAAGCAATCAGGAAGGGTTAGTGATCTGCTACCGGACGATTTGAATTACCCTCTTCCGGATTGATGCAAAATTAAATTTGCATAATTCAAAATTAAATCATACTTTTGCACACGCATTTTTAGGATGCTCGGGTTTTCGGGATGTAGCTCAGTCCGCTTTAGAGTACTCGTCTGGGGGGCGAGGGGTCGGAAGTTCGAATCTTCTCATCCCGACAAAAACAGTTAAACTGCTATCTTTCAGCAGTTTAATTTTTGATAAATGTCTATTTCTGTTGTGAGATAGACATTTATTTTTTTTATGCCTGCCTCACCAAGAGTGAAGAGCAGACGAATTCCCTCTTTCTTAGGAATATTCGCGATTTATGTACGGCTATTTCGCTTTGAAATTATAGATCGGTTTGATGATTTCTATAACTTCTGCGGTATCTTCGATCGCGTTAATGATCTCGTGCATGGGTTTGTATGCTTGTGGTGCTTCATCCAGTGTTGATTTGTTCACCGAACTCGTGTAAATGCCTTTCATCGATTCCGTGTATTCCTCCATCGAAAGGAGTTCCTTTGCTTTCGAACGGCTCATCAACCTTCCCGCACCGTGCGGGGCGGAGTAGTTCCAATCCTCGTTACCCTTTCCCCGGCAAATCAAGGATCCATCCCGCATATTGATCGGGATAAGCAGCATTTCACCCTCACGTGCGCTCACCGCTCCTTTGCGGACGATCTTATGCTGGATATCGATATAATTGTGCACCGTTTCAAATTGATCCTCCACGTGCCATCCCATCTTCTCGAAGATCACTTTTGCCATTGCCGCACGGTTCACGGAAGCAAAGCGTTGTACGATCTTCATATCGTTGATATAATCGTCGAACTCTTTTCCTTCAAGATACGCGAGCTCTTTATTGGCGGACGGCTTACGAAGTTTTTTCAACTCCTCCTTGATATCCTTCTCACGCCCCTCTTTTTTCAACTCTCTTTTCAGTTCTTCGATCCGTTTCCTCCGAACTGAACTCATTTCGTTCACGTTTTTCCATGCCAAGTCTTGGTAGTACTTCCACACATTTACTCCAAGGTGGCGACTACCGGAATGAATCACGAGATACAACGAACCGTCCTCCCCTTTATTCAGTTCGATAAAATGGTTCCCGCCCCCGAGGGTACCGATCGAAAGCAAAGCCCGTTCCAGATCGGCATGTTTAGCACATCTCAACCCAGAGAAATCAAACGACTCGACTGCTTCCTTTCGAACGGCGAATCCCGAAGGAATCTCCTGTTTAATGACCCGGTCGAGTTTAGGCAGGTCCACCTCATTTTCTTTCAGTTGAGTCGTCAACATACCGCACCCGATATCTACTCCCACTAAGTTGGGCGTCACCTTATCGGTAATGGTCAAGGTGGTACCCACCGTGCACCCTTTCCCCACGTGCGCATCCGGCATAACCCGTATCTTGGCGTTCAGGTAGGGCTCGAAGTTAGCCAGTGCCTTTACCTGATCGTACGCCTCGTATTCAAAAGTGTCTGCAAATATTTTCGTTTCGTTTCCTATCTTGTTTATAATCGTCTTCATGCTGTAAATATACGTCATTAGAAACATATTCCAAAAAGAGATCTTTTAAAAGTAAAAGGCTACTAACCGAGCATGGGAGCTCAAGCTAATAGCCTTTTTATTAGAATTGTATCCGAATGGCTTCGGGTTTGAATATTTCAGCAGCTTAGGGTGCGGGGTACTTCGAGAAATCGGCGTTTATCATGCTGCCGGTTTCCTTCAACGCGTGATGGAACGCGTAGCACGCGTACATATCTTGTGGGATATGCCCCGGTACGCCGCGATTGAGATACTCGTGCAACAGGGGGCGGTAATCGGGATGCGCGCATTTCTCGATGATCTCGATCGCCCGTTTCCGTGGTCCTTTCCCACGGAGGTCTGCTACCCCGTATTCTGTGACTATAATCTTCACCGAGTGTTCGTTATGATCCTCATGGGTCACTTTAGGCACGATACAACTGATAGCACCGTTCTTGGCCGTGGAGGGCGTCAAGAAGACCGATAGATAGGCATTACGGGTGAAATCGCCCGAGCCGCCAATCCCGTTCATCATCTTGGTACCGTTCACGTGGGTAGAGTTCACGCTGCCAAACATATCCACCTCGATGGCGGTATTCAGTGAAATGATCCCAAGCCTCCTCGCGAGTCCCGGATTATTCGAAATCTCGGTGGGGCGAAGCACCAGTTTATTTTTAAAGAAATCGAGGTCGTTATAAAACTTCTCCAATACCTCGTTGCTCACGGTGAGTGAACAGCCGCTCGCGAAGGAGATATTCCCTTTTTGCATCATATCGATCACCGCGTCTTGGATTACTTCAGTATAAACCTCAAAACGAGGGATGTCTGGATGCTCCCCCATGGCCGACAATACCGCGTTCGCGATATTCCCCACGCCCGATTGTATCGGCAGGAAATGAGGCGGAATGCGCTTCGCGTTCATCTCTGCAACGAAAAAATTGGCCACGTTCTCGCCGATACGGGTCGTTAATTCATCTACCGGTGCAAAACCGCTTCCTTCACCGTCACGTTCCGTTTCCACCACGCGAATCTTACGGGGGTCCACTTTCACGTACTCGAGCCCTACCCTGTTTTGTATTTCATAGATAGGTATCTCCCGACGTTTAGGAGGATCTTGAAGTTCATAAA
>JAAYTC010000381.1 GCA_012518155.1 Bacteroidales bacterium
CTATTTTATCTATTACGCGTTTATTTCATCTGTTACGCGTTGAATGGAAACTCTAACGATTGGATATAATGGAACAGAATAGCCAAGTAAAATTGCTGGGAGTACCCTTCCCCAAACCCGATATATATGGTTCTTTGTCGATGCCTGTTTATCATACGCTGGCGTATGAGTTTTCGACGGCAGAAGAGATGGCAGAAGCATTCACGGGAAGTAGAGCTGACCATACCTATTCCAGGGTAACGAATCCCACGGTACAACACTTCGAAGACCGTGTAAAAGCGATCACGAATGCCACGGGAGTAACCGCGTTGAACTCGGGTATGGCAGCAATAAGTAACGCCATCATAACGCTGGCGCGAAGCGGAAGCAATATTGTTACCTCGCGACACCTGTTTGGTAATAGTTATTCGTTTCTGGTAAACACGATCGCGGAGTTTGACGTGGAGATACGTTTCTGCGACCTTACCGACCCGGATGATGTGGTACAACAACTCGACGAAAACAGCTGCGCGTTGTTCGTGGAGGTGATCACTAACCCGCAGATGGAGGTGGTCGACCTGAAAGCGTTGAGCGAGGTGCTTCGCCCGCGCGGGGTACCTCTCGTGGCCGACACCACCATCGTGCCTTTTACCGCGTTCAAGGCGGCCGAATTTGGCGTGGATATTGAGGTAATATCAAGTACCAAGTATATCTCTGGGGGAGGAACCAGCTTGGGGGGGCTGATTATTGATTACGGAAGGTTCAACTGGAGCCATTCGGCTAAGTTAAAGCCTTTCGCCGGTGAGTCGCCCTCCGCGTTCCATTATAAGTTGCGCAAGGAGGTGCATCGAAATATAGGAGCCTACATGACCCCGGAAGTAGCCTACATGCAGTCGCTGGGACTGGAGACGCTTCCTATTCGTTACGAACGTCAGTCGGCCACATGCGGACAACTGGCTGTTAGGCTTCAGTCGTTGAAAGGCGTGGAAGCGGTTCATTATCCCGGACTGGAAGGGAATCTTTATTATGCGGTGAGCTTGGATCAGTTTGGGGAGCATCCTGGGGCCATGCTGGCATTCGATCTAGCGTCTAAAGAGCACTGTTTTCGATTCCTGAATAAACTAAAGCTGATCCGACGGGCGACCAACCTTTTCGATAACCAGTCACTGATTATTCATCCTGCCAGCACCATATACGGTGGTTTTACTCCGAAACAGCGTGAGGAAATGGGAGTGCATGACAACTCTATTCGCCTTTCGGTGGGATTAGAGAGCGTGGAGAGCCTCTTTGAAGATATAAAAGAAGCACTGGACAAGGCGCGTTAGCTTCCTTTTTCCAGTGCTTGTTTGTTATGGCGCTTGTTTGCGCTTCCCTCCCTTTGTTGTGAAGGGGGTTGAAATTACAACGGATATTCGTCGAACGCGTAAAGGACCGTCGAGAGGTAACGCTCTCCCGTATCGGGGAGGATAACCACGATAGTCTTTCCCGCGTTCTCCTCTTTTTGAGCGAGTTGCAACGCGGCATAAGCAGCAGCACCTGATGAGATACCCACGAGTAATCCTTCCACGGCTGCAAGCTTCCGACTGGAACGGATGGCATCGTCGTTGGCCACTGTAATCACTTCGTCCACTACCGAGGCGTCGTACGTTCCCGGTATAAATCCTGCTCCAATACCTTGAATTTTGTGAGGCCCGGGTTTCCCGCCCGAGAGTACCGCCGAGTCGGTGGGCTCCACGGATACAACACGAATATTGGGGTTGAGCTCTTTTAATCGCTTCCCGGCACCGCTCGCGGTACCTCCGGTACCGATCCCGCTCACCAAGATATCCACTTTACCATCGGTGTCGTTCCATATCTCTTGTCCGGTCGTCTGATAATGCACCCTGGGGTTTGCTTGATTCTCGAATTGTTGGAGAATGATGGCGTTCGGCAGTTCCGATTGAAGTTCCTTTGCTTTCGCGATGGCTCCTTTCATACCATCTGCCCCCGGGGTGAGCACCAACTCGGCCCCCAATGCCTTTAGCAAGTTCCGGCGCTCGAGGC
>JAAYTC010000382.1 GCA_012518155.1 Bacteroidales bacterium
GTACGGGGTAAATTATCTTCCCTCCGCGCAGCAGAGCGTCCACACCTACTCGTGAAAGAGCCAGGGTATTCCAACATAAGTTAACCCATTGCCACGAAAAAGGGACTTATCGTGTCTTTTTTTCTTGATTGCCCAAAATGTGAATCATTTTGTATATTTTTGTATTATTATACGTGAGAAGGACGAGCTCTGTTTGAAATAAGATCGTCAGGTAGATAACAAGCCCAGGTAATGAGTTCAGGCAACGAGTACAAGCAACGAGTACAAGTAACGAGTTCAAGCAACGAGTTCAAGCAACGAGTTCAAGCAACGGGGACAAGCAACGAGTTCAAGTATAAAGGAGCAGCCATTTTTAACAAGATCAAAGGAAAAAAGTATGTCAATATTACGGTTTAAAGCGGTAGAAGAAGCATCAAAGAGGATGCCGGTAGAGGTGAAGGTTCCCGAACAATTACCCTCGGAATATTACGGGACATACGTTTTCAACCGCACGCAGATGTCGAAGTACCTCTCGAAAGAGACCATGAATATTGTTCTTGAAGCCATCGACCGCGGTACCACTTTGCATCGGGGCATCGCCGAACACGTGGCAGCGGGCATGAAAATGTGGGCCATTGAAATGGGTGCTACTCACTACACGCACTGGTTTCAACCGCTCACGGAGGGAACAGCCGAGAAACACGACTCGTTTGTTGATTACGAGAATGGACCCGGCGGGAATATTATTGAACGCTTTTCGGGAAAACTGCTCGCGCAACAAGAGCCGGATGCATCGAGTTTCCCCAGCGGAGGGATACGAAACACGTTTGAAGCAAGGGGGTATACCGCGTGGGATCCGAGTTCTCCTGCTTTTATCATTGATGATACGCTCTGCATACCTACCGTTTTTATCTCCTACACGGGAGAGGCACTGGACTACAAGACGCCCTTGCTAAAGGCGCTATCCGCCGTAGATAAGGCATCCGTGGAGGTATGTAAACTATTCTACCCGGACGTGAGGAAGGTGTACTCTTTCCTGGGCTGGGAGCAGGAGTACTTTTTGGTGGACCAGGCGCTTTACTCGGCAAGACCCGACTTGAGCCTTACCGACCGCACTCTCATGGGACACGAGAGCGCGAAGAACCAGCAGCTAGAGGATCACTATTTTGGCGCGATACCACCGCGTGTGGCCTCCTTTATGCGAGAGGTGGAATACGAGGCGTACAAATATGGCATCCCCTTGAAAACGCGCCACAACGAGGTGGCACCCAACCAATTTGAACTAGCTCCCATTTTCGGGGAGACCAACTTGGCCGTGGACCAAAACTTGCTGGTGATGACCCTCATGCGGCGCATTGCACCCAAGCATCATTTTAAACTGCTCCTGCACGAGAAACCCTTTGCCGGAGTGAACGGCTCGGGAAAGCACTGCAACTGGTCGCTCTGCACCGATACGGGAATCGGGCTTTTTACTCCTGGGAAAACAGCTCACGAGAACCTGCTCTTCGTCACTTTCCTGGTGAATACCCTCATGGCAGTATACAAGCACAACGGCCTCCTCAAGTCCTCCATCATGTCGGCTAGCAACGCGCATCGGCTGGGAGCAAACGAGGCACCGCCGGCTATTATTTCCGTCTTCTTGGGAAAACAGATATCGGGAGTGCTAGACAAGATCGAGCAGAGTTCACAAGACGACGATATCACGGTGGATGAGCTGCGACTGATGAAGCTGGGGGTAGCGCATATCCCTGAGGTGCTGATCGATAATACCGACCGCAACCGCACTTCTCCCTTCGCTTTCACAGGCAACCGCTTCGAGTTCCGCGCGGTGGGATCGTCGGCCAACTGCTCATCGGCAATGATCGCGCTCAACTCGGTGATGGCAGCTCAACTGATAGATTTCAAAAAAGAGATCGACGCGAAGACTGGCAGCGGAATGAAGACCGAAGAGGCGATTTTCGACACCCTCCGCCACTATATACGAGAATGTAAACCGATCCGATTCGAAGGCAACGGGTACAGCGACGAATGGAAAGAGGAAGCAAAGCAGCGAGGCCTCAATTGCGAGACGAGCGTGCCACTGATCTATAACGAGTACACGAGAGAGGAGTCGGTGGTAATGTTTGAAAGCATTGGCGTGTTAAACGAGAAAGAGCTTCACGCGCGCAACGAGGTGAAATGGGAGATGTATACCAAGAAGATACAGATCGAGGCACGCGTGTTGGGCGATCTCAGCATGAACCATATTATCCCGGTGGCCACCGAGTACCAGTCGATGCTGCTCGACAACATTTACAAAATGCATGCCGTGTTCGATAAGGAAAAGGCAAACAAGCTATCGAAAGAGGATGCCGCGCTTATCGAAGATATCGCCGATCATATATCGGCCATTAAAACCAACGTGGACGATATGGTAGAGGCACGAAAAGCGGCAAACAAGCTGGAAGATGCGTACGAGAAAGCGGTGGCTTATCACGACACGGTGGAGCCTTTCCTGAATGTTATCCGATATCACGTGGACAAGCTGGAGCTAATCGTGGATAACCAGATGTGGACACTGCCCAAGTACAGGGAACTGCTATTTATTAGTTAAATCACAAAGCTTGACCACTCACCACTAATTAAAAAAATAGCAGGAATCTATTCTCCCTGCTATTTTTTGACCTCAACTAAACAACGAAAGAGGGTTAAATATACTCGTCGCCATAGCGAAGCTTCACATCGGTCACGAAGTGCTTAATCCGTTGCTCTTCGCTCTTCTTGCAAACAAGAAGAACATTATCTGACTCGGCCACGATATAATCTTCCAATCCCTGCACCACGACCAACTTATCGTCGCTCATCGCCACGATGTTGTCGCTGCTCTCTACAAAGAGTGTTTTGCAGTTCAGGTGGGCGTTGTTGTTTTCATCCCGACCGGAAATCTCGTGCAACGCTCCCCACGTTCCCAGATCGCTCCAGCCAAAATCGGATATGTTCACGTAAACGTTATCGGCCTTCTCCAGTATCCCGTAATCGATGGAAATATTGGGGCAAAAAGGGAAACTTTCATCGATGAATTTTTTCTCGTCGGGCGTGTTGAAAAGATCTTTCCCCTCGTTGAATTTTTGGTTGATATCGGGGAGATATTTCTTGAAAGCAGCCATGATGCTGTTCACGTTCCACAGAAAAATACCGGAGTTCCAAACGAACTCACCACTGTCGACAAACTTTTTCGCCAACTCGTAATCGGGCTTCTCGGTGAACGCCTTTACTTTAAAAATACCGTTCTCCTCCTCTTCATTCGACTGGATATAGCCATAGCCTGTTTCGGGCCTACTGGGTTGAATACCGAGCGTGAGCAGCACCGGCTTCTTCTCCACGAAGTCGAGCCCCTTTCGTATATCGTCGACGAACTCATCCACGTTCACGATCAGGTGATCGGACGGTGCCACCACGATATTGGCGTTGGGGTTAACCGCCCGTATCCGGAAAGAAGCGTACGCGATGGCGGGAGCCGTGTTCCTTCGAATCGGCTCCAGCAAAAGTTGATCTTCTTTCAACTCGGGCAGTTGCTGCATGGTCATCTCTGCATAAGCATCGTTAGTAACGATGTAGATATTCTCTGCCGGCAGGATTTTCTTAAAACGGTCGAACGTGCTTTGCAGCAGTGACCGCCCTGTGCCAAAAAAATCAAGAAACTGTTTGGGTTTACCCTCTTTACTGAAGGGCCAGAAGCGGCTTCCCACACCACCGCTCATAATTACACAATAATTATTATTGTTCTTCATCCTAAGATTATATAATGTTTAATAAATTGAAAATCATTCGCTTTTATAATTGATCCAGTAAACAGAACGCGCAGCTTCGCCATGTACAGCGAGTTGTTCTAATTGAATAACATTGTTCCATTGCAATTTGTTTGATAGCTTTGTGTTCCTGAATGGCTTCGCGCACGCTTCTAATTGCTCACGCTTGCTTTTCAAACTTTTGAGCCTTTCAAGGGTTATTAACCGTTTTTTCACTTTCTGTTTACCCTTTAAAGATACGAATAAAAAATGAAATTGGAGCAATGAAGCTAAAAAGTATTCGAATCCAGTATTAATTGGAGTAGTTATTTCTCTCCCCTGTCGTAATTTTTAAGGGGATAAATAAATAAGCAAAAAAAGGATGCCTACCTATTTTGAATTACCAAAAATATATGTACTTTTGCACACGCTTAGAGCGAATCCCGTTAAAGCGATGCCCAGATGGCGGAATTGGTAGACGCGTTGGTCTCAAACACCAATGGATGCAAGTCCTTGTCGGTTCGATCCCGACTCTGGGTACGATTTCAACAAAGCCCCAGCTGTTAATCAACCAGTTGGGGTTTTGTCCTTTCAAGGTTCTCCTGTGATATTAATCCATGCTATATTATCTCCTTTAGATCTACTTCCAATGCATTAGCAATTTTAACCAAGGTACCGACAGTAAAATTAGTTCTTCCTTTTTCAATTCGGATAACATTATTGTATTCCATATCAAGTTTATCCGCAAAATCTTGAATAGAAACGTTTTTGCTTTCGCGTAACCTTCTAATCTTTAGTCCTATTTTAATTAATATTTCGTTTTTATTAAGCATGATTCTGTCATATATGATTGCTTGATGAAATTTCAAATTAAGATAAAAACGAATGAATAACATTATGGAAAGAAAGAATTTTGAATACATGCTCTATATGGGAAAAAGTGTTTTGAACAATACTTGCATCCATATCCAAAAACTATTTTTCGGTAAGGAGATGTGCCTGTATGAATACTCATACGCGGATCACATAACGAAAGGTCTTGAAGTTATCCTGGATGATGACATTGTCTTAGTCTGTGTTTTTGAATTTCACAAATAGTTACCTCGCCTTACTTTTTCCTGACGACAATACGGGAAGATTCGGTTTAATCCAAACTATAACTGAATCTTCATAGGGGAAAATCATACTGTCATCACTTTCTGCTCCTTCCGGCTTAGGGTCGGCGCTCATAACAGTTACCTTGAATGTAGTGACATCAACTAATAAAACCACAGTGCTGGTACAGAGATCGTGCAGTATTAACAGGGTGTTTATAGTAGTTGATATAGGGTTGATATAGATTATGCTATTTTTTGCAGTACAGATTATTTAATGTATTTTTGGAGTATCGTGCAAGTTGATGATCAAATGGAGCACCTATGCACTCAATATGTATAATCTCGGGCGGCAAAGGAAGTGGGAAAACTGCTTTTCTGATGGAAATCTTATCTCTCCTACAGGTAGATGGTTTTGTTGCGAAAGGATTTGTAGCAATTCATAACATTGAGTCGGATGCCTAC
>JAAYTC010000383.1 GCA_012518155.1 Bacteroidales bacterium
GATAATCAACGCGATCATGAACACGAAGGTGCCCAGGAACTTCTTGATGATGTACCAGTCCAGTCGTTTTAAATTCAAGAGATCATTGACCCTTTTCATAATCGTCGAGTCACGTTTTCCAGTATCCCGGGTTTCCATGCCGAGAAATCCCCCGCGATAATATGCTTTCGAGCCTCCTCCATTAGCCAGATATAAAAGGCCAGGTTGTGGATGGAGGCGATCTGCAATCCCAAGATCTCGTTGGTGGTGATCAGGTGGCGCAGGTAGGCCTTGCTATAGAGCGTGTCGACGAACGAGGCACCCTCTTCTTCCAAGGGAGAAAAATCGTTTTTCCACCGCTCGTTGCGCATGTTCATCACCCCTTGCTTGGTGAATATTTGCCCGTTGCGGCCGTTGCGCGTGGGCATGATGCAATCGAACATATCCACTCCCCGCTCTATCGCCTCCAGCAGGTTTTCCGGTTTGCCCACCCCCATCAAGTAGCGCGGTTTCTCCTTCGGGAGTATATCGTTCACCAGTTCCACCATCTCGTACATCACCTTGGTGGGTTCCCCCACAGCGAGTCCCCCGATGGCGTTTCCCGGAGCGTCCATTTCGGCCACGTTTTCGGCCGCTCGTTTTCGCAGGTCGGGATAAACGCATCCCTGCACGATGGGGAACAGGGCTTGTTTGTACCCGTGGGGGCACTCCGTTTCGTTGAACCGTGCGATGCACCGGTCGAGCCACCGTTCAGTGAGGTCGAGCGACCGTTTCGCGTAGGCGTAGTCGGCATCGCCCGGCGTACACTCGTCGAACGCCATGATGATGTCGGCACCGATTATCCGCTGCATGTCCACCACGTTTTCGGGCGTGAAGAAGTGCGACGAGCCGTCGATGTGCGACTGGAACAGTGCCCCCTCCTCGGTGAGCTTCCGGTTCTCGGTGAGCGAAAATACCTGGAATCCCCCGCTATCGGTGAGCATCGGCCGGTCCCAGCTGATAAACTTGTGGAGCCCGCCCGCCTCTCGCAATATTTCCAAGCCCGGCCGCAGGTAAAGGTGGTAGGTGTTGCCTAAGATAATTTGGGCGTTGATATCCTCCTTGAGCTCGGTAGGGTGCACCGCTTTCACGCTGCCCACCGTGCCTACCGGCATGAACACGGGTGTCTCCACCGTTCCGTGGTCGGTAGTGATGATGCCAGCCCTGGCGCTCGATTTCGCGTCGGTATGTAAGAGTTGGAACATGAATTTGTTTCGTCGATCTCGGTTTTGATGGGCAAAGATAAAGTTTTTGACGTTACAAATGGAATGCAAGCCGTTTAAAAATAGTTAGGAAGCTTCGCATCACGTGCTCCATGAGTACTTATTGTTACTTTTTATCTCTTGGACTAATTGCTTGATTGCCGCATTGTGTCATTTAACCCAAGGTAAACTTACTTAAGAAAATTGGGAAAATCATTTCGTTGACATTATATTTGTATAGTCATTGAATGGGCCTTTGGAAACTGTGAATAAATTCCCGTTTTCTCTCGGTCTTTGCCATACATTAAAATAAAATGGGTAATACAAAGGTAAAGGTAACAAATACGGATGCTCTACGATTGAAAGTCATACAAGAGGTTATGGAGCTTGATGACGACAAACTTCGGGAGTTACATGATGCAATGCTTTTAGCGTCCACAAAAAAAAATCCTATTTTATACCATCTTCTTCACGCCTCCGCGGATGAATTGAACGAGAAAAAATCGATATATACCACCAAAGAGGTGATGGATGAAATAGATGAAGAAATGGGATGGACATAGCTTGGTCAAAAACTGCAAAGGAAAGCTTGAAAGCGACTTTACGGAACATCAAAAAGAACTTTGGTGATTCGGTAGCACGTGAAATTCGTCAAGAAATAGAATCCCAAACGAGCATGCTCTCCCTGCAACCAATGATGGGAAAGGAGGATGTTGAGCATTCTTCCGATGATAGAAGATTCCGTTATATTATAGTCAAGCGGCGGAGCAGAATATACTATTTGCTAGAAGACCACACGATTCATGTACTCCTAGTGTGGGATGTTCGACAAGATATTCAACAACTAAAACAGGTATTGGAGAAATTCAAGTAATTATTAAAAATCACAGTTAGGCAGGATTAAAGGCGTTAAGCCATTGGTATGCCGACGATAATCAATAAAAGCATATGGAAACGAAAGCGGGAATCAGAGTAGATAGGAAGTCGACTATAGATAGAAACACTCCCTTGATGGAACGGAAGCCCGAGTGGCTCAAGATTTCACTGCCGCAGGGGAAGCAGTACCTGGACGTGAAAGAGATCATCGCCCGGAAGGGATTGCACACGATCTGCGTGAGCGGCAAGTGCCCCAACCTCTCGGAGTGCTGGGGGAGAGGTACCGCCACCTTTATGATCTTGGGGGATGTGTGCACCCGGGCGTGCCGGTTCTGCAACGTGAAGACGGGCAGCCCGGGAGGTATCGTGGACCGCGGCGAGCCGGACCGGCTGGCGGATACCATCGAGAAGATGGGGTTGAAGCACTGCGTGATTACCAGCGTGGACAGGGACGACCTGGAGGATGGGGGTGCGGCGTTTTGGGCCACCACCGTGCGCCGCGTGAAGGAGAAGAATCCGGAGCTGACCATCGAGACGTTGATCCCCGATTTTAACGGGGTAGAAGAACTCGTGAACCAGGTGATCGACTCCGGACCCAATATCGTGTCGCACAACATGGAAACGGTCCGCCGGCTAACGCCCAAGGTGCGTAGCCGTGCCAAGTACGAGACCAGCTTGAAGACGGTAGAGATCATCGCGAAGAGCGGCAAGGTGCGCCCCAAATCGGGCATGATGGTGGGCTTGGGAGAGACCGAGGAGGAGGTGATAGAAACCATCAACGACTTGGCCAACGTGGGATGCGAGGTGTTGACCATCGGGCAGTACCTGCAGCCAAGCCGCAAGCACCTGGGCGTGAAAGAGTACGTGTCGCTCGAGCAGTTCCGGAAGTACCGGGAGATCGGGCTGGAGAAAGGATTCCGGTTCGTGGAGAGCGGGCCGCTGGTGCGCTCTTCCTACCGGGCAGAAAGGCATATCTGATGAACAAGAAAGTAGCGTTTGAAAACCTGGGTAGGATCCGATACAAAGAGGCGTGGGACTACCAGGAGCGACTGTTCGAAACAGTGATCAAGGAGAAATTGGAAAAGAGGGAGGAGCAAAAACAGTTCCTCCTCTTTTGCGAACACGAGCACGTGTATACCTTGGGCAAGAGCGGCAACAAGCAGAACCTGCTGATCGCCCGCCATATCTGCGAAAGCAGGAACATCGACCTGCACGAGATCGACCGAGGGGGCGACATTACCTATCACGGTCCCGGGCAGCTGGTGGCTTACCCGATTATCGACTTGGAAGCGTTTGGCCTGGGGATAAAGAAGTATATCTCGCTGTTGGAAGATGTGGTGATCGAAACATTGAAGCCCTATGGCATCCGAGGGGAGAAAGACGAGCGGGCCATGGGGGTATGGATCGACGCGGGGAACCCTGCCAAGGCCCGCAAGATTTGCGCCATCGGGGTACGTGCCAGCCGCTTCGTCACCATGCACGGATTGGCACTGAACGTGAACAGCGACCTCTCCTATTTCGACTACATCAACCCGTGTGGGTTTACCGACCGAGGGGTGACCTCCCTGCAGAAGGAGCTGGGAGAGGCAGTGGATTTCGAAGAGGTATCGAAAGAGATGAAAGCGACGTTCGTCCAACTTTTTGGAATGGAGATCGTACCGGAGCATTGACAGCATGGATCACTTGAACCCGATTTCAGGGCAGCTAAGGAAGTCAAGATCGTACCGGAGCATTGACGGCGCGGATGCCTTTGATGAAAGTGTGTTCCAAGCTTAAACATTTTTAACCACAATTCTTTATGAAACCGCTTTAACATTTCTAATTTTGTAGATCATATGATTAAACTATCTTTTTCAATGATAAATTATGGAACACGC
>JAAYTC010000384.1 GCA_012518155.1 Bacteroidales bacterium
ATTTCCCACCTCATTGTAGATTATGAACAAACAACAGGTAGTAAATGTTAAGTGAAAGAATTCAATAGCAAAAAACAAAAGAATATGAAGAAATTAATGTTTATTGTGGCGGTGCTCTTCACTGCTACAAGCCTAATGGCACAATCACAGTATAAAGTAGATCCCATGCATACGTCCGTGAATTTCAAGGTCAAGCACATGGGCATTACCTTCGTTGCAGGCAAGTTCGACAAGTTTGATGGGGGTATCATCGGAAGCCTTAATAACTTGGAAGGAGCAAGGGTCTTTTTCAACGTGGAGACCTCTAGCGTTAACACGAGCGTGCAAATGAGGGACGATCACCTGCGAAGCGCTGATTTTTTTGAAGTGGAGAAATTTCCAACAATGTCGTTCGAAAGTACGAGCATCGAGAAGGTCGACGACGAGAAGTACAAGTTAAATGGTAAATTACAGATCAAGGATGTAACAAAGGATGTTACGTTTGACGTGGTTTACGGCGGCGTAGTAAAGGGGGAAGATGGCTCGGAAACGGTCGGATTTATCGCCAAAAACACGATCAACCGACTCGACTATAACATCGCGTACGATCCCGATGGAATGGGGATTGGTAAAGACGTGTCTATCACGTTGTTTCTCGAGTTCAAGAGCGAGCAATAGAGAAAAGATCTCTAATGATTATAATATAGCAGGTCCGTCAAAAACGAACGTGCTAATTTTTTTCGTGAAAATAGCGGTGCACCAACCCGTTCGGTATTAAGATATCTTCCAACCGTGAGTAAGGCACTGTCACATCGATTACTCCCATAGAATAGGGTGCAATCTCGTACTGGTTGTAGGAGTAATGAATACCCTCCTCGTTCAACCAGAAATTATTATTAGGAGCAATATCTTCCACGTTAAAAAAACCACGCATTAACAGTGAGTCCGGCTCTTCCGCTTCGTACGCTTTCATTAGCTGGTGCAAAATTTTCTCGGTCAACGGGCGATAATAACCAGGAACAAAGAGATCTTCCTCCGAAAGAGTGACCAACCTGTTCAAGTCGATGTTCGTGTAAGTAATTCGGTACGATCCATGCGCACCTCCCCGATAATCGCTATATTCCACGGCATAGCTTACCAGTGAATCGTTTTGAAAAAGTATTTTGTTACTGTGCCTCATTAAATACCAGTACCACGATGGGGTTCTATCTCCCAGCTGGGCTTTTTCCTCGTAAAACATGTTTGATATGCTCCGGTATTCCTCCGCGTAATCTTCTATATACAAACTCATTGCCTCTTGAGGAGTCATCGAATCGTATCCCACGTTCTCGAAAAAAGTACCTTGAAATATTTGTTGCAACCGTGCAAGGCTTTCAGCATCTTTAAACTGTTTTGGGTAGGTGTATGAAACCCTCACATCCGAATAGGGGAGGGTGGTATCGTTTTCAAACAAAAGAGGTATTTGTTGATTCACAACAATGCTGTCGAAAACAATATCGGAGCCTTTACGTGACCCAAAGCCTCCTATACAGGATGAAAGTAGGCCCATTCCCAAGAATAGGAGTGCTGCATAAAAAATAAGATGATTTGTTTTCATACCACAAGGGGGCCTAAATATTATTGGATGATTTGTCGAATAGCTCCCAGTTCAGGGTAGAAATAGACCTGAATAGGTTGTTTTTGGTTCTCGAACATTCTTTTTACCAGAACATCTTGCGATCCAAATTGCACCACGTCCACCTCCTTTTGCACGAAAACCTGGTTTCTGAATTCGATCCGCAGGTCGGCTTTCCCGGGCACGTTATAAACAACCCCCTCGCTTAACTTGTCTTCCAAACGCTTCAGTTCCCGCTCGGTGAGTTGCATATCTACCGAAGGTGTCTTGTTGGTCAAGGTTAAGCGCACCGGTTCGCCCGCGAGGTTATCGGCATCGAGAGGCCCCAGTTTTTCAGAAAACCGGGCGATCATTTGCTCTTGGATATCTGTATGATCGGGAATGATGGTATACGTGGTGGTAAAATATTCGGTCTCCACGCTGCCTGAGAACAACTCCGTGAGTGCTCTTTCCTGCGTATCGATCTCTTCCATTACCACTTTGTACGCGTTTCCATCCGGCGGCATACTCTCTGCTTCCCCCGAGAGAATATCGCCGCGGCTACGGCGTAAGTCAAACACCTGGCGAGCTACCAACTCCGCCTGTTTCGCGGTTGACCCGGCCATCAGTGTTTCCTGAGAGAAATAACGACGGGGATTTGACGAAGGTTTTGTTCCCTCCGGAAGTCGCGTATCGGCAGGAAGTTCCTCTTCCGGCTCCGCGTTGATGGTCACAATTAACCCATCCTCGCGTAGATACACGTAAGGTTCCACCGTTCTCCCTCGAAATTCGACCATAAAGGAGTTCTCTTTATCGGGTATCCCTTTGTTGGTAACGTCAATCTTTTCAAGGGTGTATGCCACTCTGTTTTCAGTAATCGGATTTTCTATTCCCAAGTAACGCTGCGCGTAAGGATAAAAATCTCCGCGGTGATAGGTGGTCTTCTTTACCAGCATTGTTACCTCGAAAGATGTTTTCGGTAAAGAGTAGATAACACCCCAGTTGTTGGCTTTAATAGCGTTTACCCTCGTTGTTTTCTGCGCGGTAGCACAGGAAGCAGTGATCAGTGCCACTAAAAAAAATAAATATTTTATTCGTATCATTGTTCGTTGTTATTACGATTTAAACTCAACTGTTCAAGACGATCATCTCACCAACACTACCGATGCATTTAAAAATATAGCGATTGCCGGTAACGATTTTGGCATAGGCTAATGGGCCGACTGGAACTGCTCCAAGAACCGCACGTCGTTTTCTGAGAACATCCTCAGGTCTTTCACCTGATACTTTAGGTTGGTAACACGTTCGATACCCATCCCAAGGGCATATCCCGTGAACTCCTTGCTATCAATCCCACAGTTTTCGAGCACATTCGGATCCACCATGCCACACCCTAGGATCTCTACCCAACCGGTATGCTTGCAGAACGGGCACCCTTTGCCGCCACAGATGTTACAGGAGATGTCCATCTCCGCGCTGGGCTCAGTGAATGGAAAATAGGAAGGACGTAACCGTATCTTGGTATCGTCACCGAACATCTCTTTCGCGAAAAACAGAAGAGCCTGCTTGAGGTCAGCAAACGACACATCCCTATCAATATAAAGAGCCTCAACCTGATGAAAAAAACAGTGCGCGCGGTAAGAGATCGCCTCGTTACGAAAAACACGCCCCGGGCATATAATCCGGATGGGCGGTGAAGTTTCCTCCATAACGCGTGTTTGAACCGATGAAGTGTGGGTGCGCAAAACAATTTGCGGGTCATTTTGAACAAAAAAGGTATCTTGCATATCACGCGCCGGATGATCATCCGCGAAGTTGAGCGACGAAAAAACATGCCAGTCATCTTCTACCTCCGGTCCCTCGGCGATCGAAAATCCCAATCGTTTGAATATATCGATGATCTCTTCTTTAACAATCGAAATGGGATGGCGTGTACCCAAGGTCACGGGGTAAGCCGTACGTGAAAGATCAATTCCCGAGTCTCTTTCCCCGTGTGCTTCAAATTGCTCTTTGAGCGATTGTATTTTTTCTGTTGCTTTCGTTTTAAGTTCGTTTACCCGCATGCCCACTTCCCGTTTTTTTTCAGCAGGCACATTTCTAAAGTCGTCCATTAATGCGGCAATAGCCCCCTTTTTTCCCAGGTATTTTACCCGTGCTGTTTCCAGCGTTTCAGGATCGCTTGCCTCCAGTTGCTCAATCTTTGTCAACAGAGCCTCTATTTTTTCGATCATATTGAACATTATAAATTCATTCTGGGACAAAAATACACTTTTTATCGCGATTTCATCCTGTTTGCAGGGAACAATTTTGTACTTTCGCGTATGGGGCCTTGCCTAAGTCGTCAGGCGGTACAGCGTCGCAACTCGGTTATTTACATCGGCCCCCTTCCTTTCGATGATGATTGATAAGGTGCGTGAATACATAGAAAACGAGAAGCTACTCCGAGCTGGTGAAAAGGTTGTTGTCGGGCTGAGTGGTGGCATGGACTCCATGGCATTGATCGATCTGTTAACACGTCTGGAGTATCGTTGTATAGCGGCGCACTGTAACTTTCACCTACGGGGCGAAGAGTCGCTGCGGGATGCCAATTTCGTGAAAGAGTGGTGCAAAGAAGCCCAAATTCCGCTGGTAACTATCGATTTTGATACGCATCGTCACGCTAGCCACCGTAAAATATCGATTGAGATGGCGGCCCGTGAGTTACGCTACGATTGGTTCGAAACAATCCGCCGTGAACAGTCTGCCGATTCAATCGCGGTAGCTCACCATCGCGACGACTCTGTTGAGACGGTATTATTGAACTTAATCCGTGGTACCGGCATTCGAGGGGTTACAGGTATCGTACCTCGTAACCAACGGGTAATACGCCCCCTCTTAAATGTTTCTCGCGATGAGATCGAAGCATATGTAGCGGAACGGAAAATCCCGTACGTGGTGGATAGTACCAACGCGGAAGACGCGTACATTCGGAACGCCATTCGGCTGAATATAATCCCGGCGTTGGAAACAATCAACCCACGGGCAAAGGAGGCGATTCATCGAACTTCCCGCCATTTGTCGGAGGTAGAAAAGATATATAAACAGTCCATCGATCAATCGATCGGTAGCGTTTTCAACAATAATAGAATCAGTATCCCGTTGCTTCGAGAAACCCCGTCGCCACGAGCGGTGCTTTACGAGCTTCTTTTTCCGCTGGGTTTTTCACCCTCCACCATCGAAGATGTTTACCAATGCATGGAGGGCGAGCCGGGAAAATTTTTCTTTTCTGCTACCCACCGGTTAATGAAAGATCGGGACTTTTTTCTTCTCGATAACACGGAAAAGGGGCCTCCTGATGTGGCAAGCTATACTATTCATGAAGGAACCGATGAAATTCAGCACCCTATTCATCTCACCCTTCGCACCGAAGAGATGCCGATTGAAATTCGTAAAGAAAGAGATTTTCTCTACCTCGACGCCGATAAAGTGGTTTACCCGCTACAACTGCGCCGTTGGGAGCAGGGCGACTGGTTTGTGCCGTTTGGCATGAAAGGGAGAAAGAAGCTGAGTGATTTTTTTACTGACTCAAAACTGAACAGGAAAGAAAAAGAGGAAGTATGGGTGCTGCTTTCAGGCGGCCAAATCGTTTGGATAGTTGGGAGGCGTGGTGATGACCGATTACGAGTTACTGAGGCCACGAAGCGGGTACTCGTGATTGAGCAACATTCGTGAGTTTTAGTTTTTTTCACTTTTCGTACGCAACCTTTTCCTTGTAATTCCGTCTATCATGTACAGCAGTGGTGATTATAGAACATGTATCAAACAAATCTAAAATAATAAAATCGTATGAAAAATAGTACAGTTAAAGACCTTGTTATGTTGGGTGCCCTCGCGGGGGCTGCCTATTTTGTTTCCCGTTATTACCGTCAAAAGAAGCTAAAAGAGAGGGAGTTGCGTGAATCACTCCATTTTCAGTTGTTTTAAGGATACAGGTACGTTTGCTCTCGACCTACGCGGCCGGCCCTAACCGGTACGTTACTTGCACCTATTTTTGATTTGATGCAAAGGAAATATTTTTTGTACCTTCGCGTCATTCATAAACAGTCGATATTTTAGTATGCTTACACTTAAAGCCATAAACGAAAACAGAGAGGAGATCGTTCGCCGCCTATCGAAAAAACACTTCGACGGGCAAGAGATCATCACACGAATCGTGAAGCTCGATGCGATAAGGCGAGAGACACAGACGTCTCTTGATTCACTGCTTGCCGATATTAATTCTCTCTCCCGTTCGATCGGGTCATTCATGAAAGAGGGAAAAAAAGAGGAAGCCGCGGCTGCCCGGGAGCAGGTAGGCAAGCTAAAGGGGACTTCCAGTCAATTAGAAAGCAAGCTAAAAGAGACGGAGGAAGAGATTGGCGAATTACTGGTAACAATCCCGAACCTTCCGCACGAATCGGTGCCCGAGGGAAAAACACCCGAGGACAACATCGTGGAGCGGAGTGGGGGAGTTATGCCTTCTTTACCGGAGAGTGCCTTACCGCATTGGGAGCTCGCTAAGAAATACGATTTGATCGACTTTGAGTTGGGAGTTAAAATTACCGGTGCCGGCTTCCCGGTATATAAAGGAAAAGGAGCACGGCTTCAACGGGCGTTGATCAACTACTTTTTGGATGCGGCGCGTGATGCCGGATATCTTGAGGTACAGCCCCCCTACTTGGTGAACAGCGAATCGGGGTTTGGCACTGGCCAACTGCCCGACAAAGAGGGCCAAATGTATCACGTGGGGCTGGATGATCTTTACCTGATTCCCACCTCTGAAGTGCCCATAACCAATATGTATCGCAACGTTATCCTCGAAAAGGAGGAATTGCCCGTGCGCAATACTGCCTATTCGGCTTGTTTCCGTCGTGAGGCGGGCTCGTATGGGAAAGATGTAAGGGGACTAAACAGGTTACACCAATTCGACAAAGTGGAAATCGTTTGCATCGAAAATCCGGAAGATTCCTACGCTCGGCTCGACGAGATGGTAAACCACGTGCAGTCGCTGGTACAAAAACTGGGCCTCCCATGGCGAATCCTGCGCTTATGCGGGGGTGATATGAGCTTCACCTCGGCATTAACGTTCGATTTTGAAGTATTTTCGGCGGCGCAAGAACGATGGTTAGAGGTAAGCTCCGTTTCGAACTTCGAAGATTACCAGGCCAACCGGTTGAAATGCCGCTATCGCGATGTTAATCGTAAGACTCAGCTCTGCCACACGCTTAACGGGAGTGCACTTGCACTGCCCCGGGTGATGGCCGCGTTGCTTGAAAACAACCAAACGGCCGAGGGAATAAAGATTCCCGATGTGTTAATACCTTATTGTGGTTTCGAGCGGATTGAGGGATGACGCGCGACCTACCTACAACTTCTCTTCTAACATCTCCATTAGTTGCAGAAGTGATTGTTCACTGGTTTGTTGAATATTAGTCGTTCTATCGCCCTCAAAACGATAGCAGCGCGAAAGAACACGGCCGCGATAAAAAGTAGAAATCCATACGGTGCCAACGGGCTTCTCTTTGGTACCACCACTCGGGCCCATGATGCCCGAGACCGCGATGCTGCAATCGGTACCCATTTCCCGTGCCGCGTTTTGGGCCATCTGTTCCGCCACATCGCGACTTACTGCCCCGTAAGCCTCCAATACTCGTTTTTCCACGTGGAGTTGCTCCTCCTTCACGCGGTTGTCGTAGGCAATAATACTCCCTGTAAAGTAATCCGATGCACCCCGTGGAAGTGTTAACCGGTGGGCGATTAACCCTCCCGTGCAACTCTCCGCGGTCGCGATGGTGAGGTGCTTTTCCCGAAGCATCGCGCTCAACTCAGCGACCCTAAGATCCTCCATTAAGCTGTTTTTTTTCATATCCAGACGTTGTTAATACAAATAAACAGATAAACTTTCAGAATTTGAAAAAAGAGGGTGATAATTTTGTTATTATAAAGGATTACACTATCTTTGCCCTCCGAAAAATAGAAGCATCAACGTATAGAGATCAATATAATATGAAGAAAGAGATTCATCCCGACAATTATCGTCCAGTCGTTTTCAAGGACATGTCGAACGACGAGATTTTTATTTCCCGGTCCACCGTCAACGCAAGAGAAACGATTGATATAGATGGTGTTACGTATCCTTTAGTAAAGCTTGAGATTACAAGCTCATCTCACCCCTTTTATACAGGGAAGCAGAAACTCGTGGATACCGCGGGCCGCGTAGACAAGTTCATGAGCCGCTATGGCAACCGTAACAAGAAGAAATAAAAAACGGTAAATGATCAAAAGTGTACAACGGTGGTCTCTGTGAGGTCACCGTTGTTTGTTTTCTGATAAAACAGTTGGTAGAACCACCCCTCAGAAAATTAAATTAATCGTATGAAGTTAACGCAATTTTATGTATTTTTGTCGTTCTGATGTAAATACCCTACCTGTCAGGTGCGCCCTCCTCAGGTAATTGAAACATTGGTTCAATGAAAAGAACGAATAAATCTTTTTTGCTTTTACTCCTAATCCTGTTTTGTCAGCCGGCTGCCTCTCAGGTGCAACTGAATGACAGCGCGAAAATAAGCCTGTTGACCGCTTCCCCTTGGTACGAAGCCGTATACGCTTTCTTTGGACATACCGCTTTGCGGGTGCAGGATGACTCCACCGGAGTTGATGCCGTATTCAACTACGGCTATTTCGACTCATCCCAACCCCACTTTATCTACCACTTCATACGGGGAGAAACCGATTACGTGTTGGGAGTTATCACCTACGACCAGTTTATGGCCGAGTATGGTTACAAGGGGCAGGAAGTGGTGGAACAGGAATTAAACATGATGCCGGATGAAAAACAGGAGTTATACGAGGCGTTGGTTGTCAATGCCCTGCCCGAGAACATGCGGTACCGGTACAACTACTTTCACGATAACTGCGCGACACGCCCCCGCGATATGGTGGAAAGGTACGTCGGGGCACCTATCGAATACCCTCCCACGGCACGGGAACAATCTTTCCGCGACTTGGTACACGAGCACGTTAGCCACTCTTCTTGGGTAAAATTCGGAATCGATCTGTTGATTGGGAGTGAAGCCGATCAAGTGATTGACACCCGCCAAAAAATGTATATCCCCTCTTACCTGATGAATTCGTTTCAAGGGGCAACAGTTCACCGGCCAGACACGGTGCGGCTCCCATTGGTAGAAAGTTCGCACGTGGTATTGGAAAGAAATCCGGAAATCAATGCCCCCGGCAAAGAGTTTCCTCTCTCTCCGATGATGACGGCAATAATTTTGCTGTTTTTGGCCATAATAGTCTCCTTGGTACAAAATATAAAACTCGACAAATCGAAGCTATCACAACTTTTTGACACTTTCCTTTTCGGGGTCACAGGGTTAGGTGGCTTGGTTGTTTTCGTACTCATGTACTACTCCGAGCACCCGGCAACCAATCCTAACTGGAATTTCGCGTGGCTACACCCTTTCGCTTTCTTGATCCTATTTTTATTTTGGTCAAAACGAGCCCGCGGCATCGTTTATTCCTATCATTTCATTAACTTTGCAGTCCTAACGCTTTTCTTGTCGCTTTGGTGGTTGATACCTCAACAACTGCCGCTAGCAACCATTCCCTTTTCGCTCTGTTTATGGCTCCGTTCTGCCACGCATCTCTACATTCGGCGAAAAGAGAGGATCAAAAATAAGCGTTTCTCTTCGAGCCGAGCGCTCAAGAGAGGGTGGGGCATATAATAGGATAGGTAAACGACAATTTGTAATAATGATCAAGGTAATTTCTTCTTTAGTTGCTTTTTTTTCCATCTCTGCGCTTTTTGCCCAGAGCCCTTCTGCCGAAATACCCAAGCTCGTGGTGGGCATAACCATCGATCAGCTTCGGGGAGATTATTTGGAGATGTTTCGGCACACTTTTGGCAATCGAGGTTTTAACCGGTTGTTAAACAATGGATTGGTCTACAGCAACGTCTATTACGATTTTCCTAACCTCGATAAGGCTTCCACCATCACCACGATCTATACAGGAGCCACCCCCTCGTATCACGGCATTATCGCTGAAAAAAAATTCCTTGTAAACAGCAATCAGGAGGTCTCCTCCCACCACGACGATAATTACTTGGGTAATTTTACAACCGAGAAGCTTTCCCCTCTTCCAATTCGGGTTTCCACGCTGGCAGATGAGTTGAAAATTGCCTCCGGGGGACAATCCGATATTTTTGCTTTTGCGCCCGACCCCTCTCAAGCATTTGCCTCGGGGGGGCACGCGGCCAGTGGAGCCTACTGGATAGAAGAAGAGAACGGGAAATGGGCGACCACCACCTTCTACAAAAATAGGCAGCCCCTGGTGGATCAACACAATCGTAGTCCCGAGTCACTCACGTTCACTGCCGGTGGAATCACATGGCGTCCGGCAATCAATATAGAGCAGTATAACGCGTTCCCCTACACCCGGAATCGATACAATTTCCAACACTACCTGGGGAGCGAAAAGGGGGGGAACTACTACCTCTTCAAACAGTCGCCCTACGTGAACAAAGAGGTGAACGACATGGCGATACGAATGCTTGAATCGGGTGCATTGGGTAAGAGGGTGAACCCCGACTTACTGGCGGTAACCTTTTACGCGGGATCTTTCCCGAACGCGCTCGATAAAAACTACTCGATCGAGATTCAAGACACCTATTATCGATTAGACCAAGAGCTGGAACGATTGCTTGATGCACTCGAAGCAGAAGTGGGACTAAAAAACTGCCTTATCTTCGTGGCATCCACCGGTTACTTCAACGAACAGGAGGTGATACCGGAAGGAATGGTGACCTCGGGGGGTGATTTTTATCCCGACCGAAGTCAAGCACTTCTCAATATGTACCTGATGGCCCTGTATGGACGGGAACAATGGATAAAAAAGTACTATAACAAGCAGCTCTTTTTTGATCGGAAACTTTTGGAAGATAATAAGATCGATTTGGCCGAGTTTCAACAGAAAGCCGCTGAATTTCTCGTGCAATCCGCCGGTATTCAGAATGTGATCACCTCCCAGCAGATGCTTCACGGCGCGTACGACCAAAACGTGCAGTTTCATCGGAACGGCTTTTACAAGGGAATCTCGGGCGACCTATTCCTTGAACTACAGCCCGGGTGGAGAGTGATCGACCCGCAATCGAAGGTTCAAGAACGAGGCCACAACAACGCGATCATCGCCCCGGTCATCTTTTTTGGTAACAATATTAAACCTCAAAAAATTAACCGCACCATCAATGCAACCGAAATCGCACCCAGCGTGTCGTACCGGCTGCGTATACGTGCTCCCAACGCCGCGCAGGGTGATATCCTTCAGGAGCTTTTCTGAAACTGGAAATACAAACAGGAAGAAATCTTAATTAAATCATACAAATCAAGCACGGCGTGAGCTGCTTGGAATAAAAAATAACGTTATGGCATTCAATAAAATAATATCAAAACTTTTTGGTAATAAAGCACAACGCGACCTGAGCGAGATCAATCCGGTCGTAAAGAGAATACAGGAAGCTTATCCTGCCATTGAGCAGCTATCGAACGACGAGCTTCGCGCGAAGACCAAGGAACTGGAACAGCAGATCAGTGATTATGTTGCTGAAGAGAAGGCGCAGATTGAGAGCCTTAAAGCAGGCATGGAAGAGATCGAGCTGGACGAGAGGGAAGGGATGTGGAACCAGGTGGATAAACTGGAAAAGGAGATCACCGAAAAACAGGAGAAGATACTGAACGAACTGCTCCCGGTGGCTTTCTCTATTATGAAGGATACCGCCCGACGCTTCACTCAAAACAGCGAAGTGGTCGTCACGGCTACTCAATTCGACCGTGATTTGGCGACAAACCACGATTTCGTGCGTATAGAAGGAGAAAAGGCGATCTACCAAAACCATTGGATGGCGGGTGGTAACGAGATTACCTGGGATATGATCCACTACGACGTGCAACTCTTCGGGGGGGTAGTACTCCACCAAGGGAAAATCGCGGAGATGGCCACGGGGG
>JAAYTC010000385.1 GCA_012518155.1 Bacteroidales bacterium
TACCCACGTTCTCCAAAGCATCCACTACCGTTTCAATCGGCACACGGTAGGTTTGGGTTGTTTGCCCCACGGGGCTCACCACCTCGGTAGGGCTGGTGGGGTCGATCGGTTCGGCAGGAAAAAAAAGCACGAATGCCCCCCCGAATACGGTCGTTAACCATTGAGGTGTAGGCCTTGGCCAGAAAGCCATGGTCATATTAATAGCCGGGTTATCTTGTATCAGCGCGGTAGTGTTAACCAGCGTTTCAAACTCGGCACTTAGCAGGTTTACCGGCGAACCGGGATTTAAATTCGGTTTTTTATGATCGTCTGCCATCTGAGCGATGATGATTGACTCCCCTGGATTTAGCGGAAAATCAGTAGTGTCGGGCACCTGCCATATTTGCAGTGCATACACGTACTTATCCGCGTCAGGACCGGGCCAAACAGGCATATTGGCCGTGGCTGTCAATGGATTAATAATAGCTATACAAAGGCCACGTACATTTTGGATGACTTCGCTGTTGTTGTAAATCTCATAGAACTGATCCCGGAAATAGGATCCCCCGGAAGGTGTGCGGGATCCGGAATAATAGACCTCTTTAAAGAGTAGCGCTCCGGATCGAGACGCGCCCACGTCCACGTTAATCTGTCTGTTATTGGTTACGATATCCACGTTCACGGCATTACCGGAATATATATAAGTAAAACCGTCCGCGTTCTCCTCGCCACTCACGGTAATGGTATAGACCCCGGGAAGAACCTCATTGACGGTAACGTTCCCTTCGGGCGACATGGTCGCGGTAAGTTCATATCGTTCGGCAAAATTCACCAATCGCACGTTTAGGCTGTCCGGCAGGGGAAGGTCACCCAGATCGAGGGTCACACCAATCGTAGCACTCAATGCCTCCACCTCTTTCACCCCTGATACATTTTGAAACTGTTCACAGGAGACAGCAAACAGTAAAACCGGGAAGAGAATATAATAGATAAATCCTGTTTTTTTCATTTTATCAAAACTGTTTTTCTTTAAATCCACTATATCTCGTATGGATCCACCATTTTATAATTGCAATACCAGTTCAAACCCAAAGGTCATTGGAAAATTAAGCCGGGTAAATGAACCGGGTGTTCTTTTACTCTCGTACAACGGCCTACTTTGAAACATGTTATTCGCGTAGAAGGAAGCCCTTACGTTTTGGCCGATCTCTTTTGTAAGATGAAAATTCATCAACAGCACGGGAGGATAAGACTCCCCGATAAACCGGGTAGAACTTCTGGATTCGAACAGGTAGTCAAATTCATCGTCATCCTTCATCGATTCATGATCAAACGGCTTTACCTCTCCGTCAACTCGTGAAATATATGCCACGAAAGTAGTATCGTTCCCATAATTCGTCCAATAGTTGTTTAACCAGCTCACTTGGGCGGTAGCTGTGACGACGAACCCGATAGAGGGGATATTATGGGTGACTCGTAGCGTGGAGGTCAGCCGCTCCCTTTCATGCTTTTCTTTTCCTTTTTCGTAAACACCCACGTTTCTTTCCAGTGCGTTGAGGTTCCTTAAATTGCTGAAGGAGTGCCCCTCGTTCCAGTCGGTAGAGCGCATGTAGGCCCCGTTGAGTACGAACGAGGTGCGAATAGCGTTGACCCGTCCAAAATCAAAATCATACTCTACCCCTCGGTTATGCGACCGAGAATCGTTGGTGGGGGTAGCATACGAGACGAAGATATTGTGTTCCTCACTCTCTTGGAGCGTGGGGATCTCTCCCGCGTTCTGAACCGCCGCTTCGTATCTCTTATATTCCAACAAACGATAAGAGTCCAGAGTAGTTGCCAGGCGGTACCCGTTTTTAAGTTGCTCGTTATAGGCGGTTACAGAAAAACGCATTCCATTTGTCCTGAAATCCGCTCCCACCTCTTGCTTATTATTGGTGGCAATTTTCAACTCCCTGTTCTCCGTGTTAAACACCCGGGTAGAGCATAAGAAGAGTTGTTCCTCTTCGGGGATGGCCGATGCATTAAGCGTGTTAAAGTGCACAAAATCAAAATAAGCATTCTCGGGATAGAGGTAGAACACGGTAGGTGCTTTGGCCGTGACACCCACTCCACCCCTCAGCCACAACTTGTTGGGAAGAAGCTCGAACGAAAGGTTGGTACGGGGCGAGAAAGCGTTCTTTCCGTTTATGTTATCGTACCGGATACCTGCCTGAGCGATCAACTCCCTTCTATTTATTCGCCACGACAAATTCTCTTCGGCATAGAGCGACAACTGATTCACAAACGGGATGGATGAGTATTTTCGGGGCCGGGGTGAGGAGTTTTCGGCGGATAACACCCTATGAGGTGGGTTATTCAGGTCATACACCTTCCCATCGCCCAAGTTCCCGTCGGTTTTAAAGCTGGTGCCCACCAAGATACGGTTGGTCACATTTCCTGCCGTTTTCAAGAAAGAGGCATTTAGGTTGGCAAAGAGGTTCACCTCCTTACCGTAGATATCGTACCGGCTGAAGTATTCATTGGGGAGGTAGGTAGCATACAAATTATTCTCTCCCGCGGGAATATTAGTCAACTCGTTTCCATTAATATCGTACACCTTCTGTCCGGGCCGGTTGCTCAAAACCGCCCCGTCGGTATTCGACATGGAGTAGGCAGCAAAGGCATTCCCTAAAAGCTGCTGCGAGAAGGAGTGTTTATCCCGATAACTTCCCGACAGGGTATATTTCACGTTACTCAGCCATCCTTTATTGATGTTCCATGTACCGTTGGTATTGAATCGTAACCCAACGTCCCTTGACCCCGTTTCCAACTGGCTACGTTGATCATCGGGATTCATTTCCCGGGTATCCTTACCTAAGGAGAAGTCGAGGGAAGTGTTGCTGGATAAGTCGCCGAACAGGTTTGAATACATTGCCCGGGCCGTAGCGCGTTGGTAGTAGGCATATGACTCGGTGACATCCGAAACACTGTAGGCATAATCACCACTCACGTTCAGGTTTCCTCTCTCCTCACCCAAGCTTACTCCTTTACTTACCGATGTTTGATAAATATTAGGGTCTGTTTTAAATCGTATGGTGAGCGGTTCACGCCCTGCTTTCGATTTTATAAGCACCGCACCCGACGTGAGGTCGCCGTGCTCTACCGAAGGGATCCCACGAATCACCTCTACCGATTCGATATTATCAGTCGAGATGGAGCGTATATCGAGCCCCGAATTAGGTGAGGAGCCCCCACCTACTACCGCTCCCCCACCGCTTATAGAAGGGGATAAGGTTTGCAAGTTCGCGTTGTTCGACAGGGGTGCTCCATCGATCACGATAGCAGTACCCAATCTGTTCATATTGGCCGCTTCGGTTGGGATTGGGATGCCATCGTTTAACCGATTCGCCCCTAAACTCCTAATCGTAAATGTCTTAGCCTCATTCAACCCGCCTTCACCGGTTGTAATTCCACCCGGAAGAAGTTGCATGATATCTTGAAGAGAACTCGTTTGAAGGTGATCCATAGCCTGTCTCGACACGGTGGAGGAGGTAGCTCTCCCTGCCTTGCTCTCTTGCGCTACCACCGTGATCTCCAGCAGCCTGAAGGAGCTCTCTTGCATCCGGAATGTAAGGTCATTGTAACTTCCGGGGGCAAGGGTAAAAGTGGTATCAATGGACTCCATTCCCAAGAAATCGATTTTCACGTTAACACGCCCCGGTGATAACTGGTTGAACAAAAACTCACCCTTGCTATTCGTGACCACACCCACTTCCTGGGGCAAAACCAGAACGGTGGCAAATTCAATTGGCTTGCTTTCATCTTCAGCCTCTACCACCCTGCCCCTTAACGATGCAGGGCCGGATTGTGCATGAACTTGGGAAAACCCTACCACAAGCA
>JAAYTC010000386.1 GCA_012518155.1 Bacteroidales bacterium
GAGTTGTTTGCATCGCGAGTATATGGCCGTACTCCAACCGATGAAGTTGGTGTTACATACGAGCTAATTTCAGAAAACAACAACGCGATGGGAGGAAAAGCGACTTCGCGGCAAGTGAGACTCATTTTCTCTAATGGAAAGGAAACGAGAGAAGCCATCCTTTTGTTATACCTCCCCAATAAGCCCAAAGGGAAAGTTCCTGTTTTCGTGGGGTATAATTATAAAGGGAATCATAGCACTACTTTGGATAAAACGATCGTGTTCTCACCCGTCTTTCATTTGGTGAAGGAACCAGAGCACCCGGACTGGGAACGGGGAAATCAAATGAACCGATGGCCTCTTGAAAAAATCATCGACCGGGGATATGCCATCGCTACCATGTGTTATCACGATATCTTTCCAGATAATCCTCAACTAAAAGAGAGAAGCATCATCCCGCTATTCTCGGGCTACGTCCCCGGAGAAATGACAGGCGATGAGTGGCAAGCCCTCGGTGCCTGGGCCTGGGGATCGAGCCGAATCGTGGATTACCTGGAGACAGAAGAGCGAATAGATGAGGATAAAATTGCCATCATGGGGCACTCTCGACAAGGGAAAGCGGCCCTCTGGGCAGGGGCTCAGGACGACCGTTTCCGGGTGGTGATATCCAATAATTCCGGCTGCGGGGGAGCCGCTATTTTTCGTAGAGAATTCGGGGAAACTATCGATATCATCAACAACGCATTTCCTCACTGGTTCTGCGAGAACTTCCGCCAGTACAACAAGCGAGAACAGTCGCTCCCGGTAGATCAGCACCAGCTTATCGCGCTTATAGCACCTCGTAAGGCGTACGTGGCGAGCGCGGTGGAGGATCAGTGGGCCGACCCCAAAGGAGAGTTTTTAGCTGCCTACCACGCGGGACCGGTATACCGTCTGTACGGCCTTTCGGCCATCGAGTCGGATGAAATGCCCGCTGTGCACGACCCTATCATGCAAGACGTGGGCTATCATATTCGCGAGGGGATACACGACGTGACAGATTATGACTGGGAGCGCTTCATGGATTTCGCGGATAAGCACTTCAAGGCCAATACAAAAGATTAACAACACACCTTTAAGGCACAATTTTCGGATTACATATACACTTTCATGTCGGAGTTTTCGGATTAATCACTCATTTTCAAGGCGCAGTTTTTGGATTTTACCGTACAATACGAAGATACCCTTATCCCCTTAATCACATCAACTGATCCTTCCCCACTCGTAGCGGTTGCCACCTATTCGATCGAGTTGTTGTTTGAGTACTTGATGTTCCGGGTGATTTAATTGAGGATCTTTATCGATGACCTCCTCAGCTACTTCACGTGCCCGAAAGAGGATCGCGTTGTCGCGCACGAGATCGGCAATCTGGAGGTCGAAAGGAATTCCGCTCTGCTGGGTTCCTTCCAAGTCGCCCGGGCCACGCAACTTAAGATCGGCTTCGGCAATCACGAACCCATCATTACTCTCGGTCATGATCTCCA
>JAAYTC010000050.1 GCA_012518155.1 Bacteroidales bacterium
AGCAGATGAAGCATCCACATTCCTTCATCAGCTGTGCCATTCCACACGAAGGAGAAGCTCAACAACAGGCATAAAAACAGTTTCTTCATTATTTTTTTACTTTCTTTGAAGGTTTCTAAATTTGAGAGATTAAAGATAATAAAAATGGCCCAAAGTGGCAATGAAAGCACTCTTTTATGTATCTTTGGAACCGTGGGAGAAGCTTTCACGCCAAAAGTATTCCCTGCATAAGAGCCTGACTTAACGTAATAGCAACTTCAATGAACTTATTTTTCCTGTACGATGCAATACGAAACTATCTTTCACGAAATTTACCAAGAGCTTAAATCGTTAGAAGACACGGGGCACGTGGCCGACTACATTCCCGAATTAGCCCACGTGAATCCCGATCAGTTTGGAGTACATCTCTCCACCATCAACGGCGAAAGTTACGCGTTCGGGGACGCGGAGAAGCGCTTTTCTATCCAGAGCATCGCCAAGGTTTTCGCTTTCGTGCTTGCCTATTCGAAGATAAAAAGTGATATCTGGAAACGAATGGATTTAGAACCCGCCGGAACTCCGTTTAACTCCTTGGTACAGCTCGAACACGACAAGGGAGTTCCTCGCAACCCCTTTATTAATGCCGGGGCCATCGTGGTGTGCGATATTCTCGTGAGCGGGTTCCCTTCCCCCAAAGAGCATGTGCTTTCGTTTACACGCCGCTTATCGAATAGCTTTACCATCGATTACAATACCAAGGTAGCCCAATCGGAAAGAGAGACAGGGTTTCGAAATTTCGCCCTGGTCAACCTCATGAAATCGTTCGGTAACATTCGCAACGATATAAACGAGGTGATGGATCTCTACTTTCATATCTGCTCCATCGAGATGAGTTGCAGAGAGCTGTCGGAATCGTTCCTATTTCTCGCCAATAACGGGGTAATCCCCTACTCCGGAGAGCGTATACTCTCTCCCAGCCGTACGAAAAGAACCAACGCGCTCATGCAGACATGCGGCTTCTACGACGAAGCCGGCCAATTCACTTTCAAGGTGGGCTTGCCCGGTAAAAGTGGTGTGGGAGGGGGCATCGTAGCAGTGCATCCGGAAAAGTACAGTATCGCGGTGTGGAGCCCTCGACTCAACAAGAAGGGAAACTCTTACAAGGGTATGCTGTTTTTGGAGGAGTTTACCACGAAAACAAAGCTATCCATTTTTTAAACGGGACAAGATCCGCGAACACGATAGAACAAACTAAAATTATATCACCGGGGAAACTCCCGTTACTCATTTCTTAAATTAACAAAAAAGCCCGTTTAAACATTGGCTTTTAGGGTTAAAACCTGTATTTTTGCCGACGATCGAAAAAAGCTACGTAGATGAAAATAGACTTTAAGGAACGAACTCCTCAGCTCATTGCCGTAATTGGCGTGCTGGCTATCGTGCTGGCCATCCTCATCGGGTTCTTGGTTACGCGGAACCGACAAATGAGCGATATGCAGGAGCAGTTCGTGCTGGACAAACAGGATTTGGAGGACGAGTACGAAGCCATTTCGCTTCAGTACGAGGGATTCAAGTTCAGTGTCCAGAACGATTCGTTGCTATATAAGCTGGAAAACGAGCAGGCTAAAGTTCAACGTCTTCAGGAGGAGCTGCGTATGACCAGCGCGACCGACAAGGCTGAAATTAAACGACTGACTGATGAGTTAGCCACCTTACGCCGGATCCTCCGCTCTTACGTGCAACAGATCGACTCCTTGAACCGGCTAAACGAGGAATTGCGTGCCGAAAACCGACAGATCACTGATCAGTATCAGCGTACTACCCAAACCTTGAGACAAGTATCCCAAGAGCGGGAGCAACTTTCCGAAAAAGTATCGCTCGCGGCCCAGCTGGTAGCTACCAACATCGGTGCCAAAGCCGTGAACGATAGAGGAAGAGATCAAACCCGCTTAAGCCGTAGTACCCAATTCGTGGTCACCTTCACGGTCGCCCGCAACATCACCGCGGAACCGGGAGAACGCACCATCTACGTGCGTATTATGACACCCGACGGATCGGTGCTTTCCAAGAGCCCCTCCAACACGTTCCCCTACGAGAACAGCGATATTCTCTACTCCATGCGCCGCATCGTGGAGTATGGAGGAGAGGAGATCCCGGTCACCATGTACTGGGATATCGAGGAGTTCTTGATGCCGGGAACCTATCAGGCAGATATTTTTGCCGATGGGCACCACATTGGCTCACACAGTTTCTCTATGAGCGATTAACTTCGTAATTGTAGCTATCCTACTTCAACATTCCCAGGTTTCAACATTTCCAAGAATGCTTTCTCGTCCATAATTTTCACGCCTAACTTACGGGCTTTTTCCAGCTTGGCCGGTCCCATGTTATTCCCTGCCAATATATAGTCGGTGTTTTTCGATACCGAACCGCTGTTCTTCCCCCCATTTTGCAAGATCATTGCCTTGTATTCATCACGCGAGTGAAGATCGAAGGTTCCACTAATCACGATGGTCAACCCTTCCAGTTTATTCATTCGTGCCGATAATAACTCTTCGCTTAATGAGAACTGGAGCCCATGTTGCTGCAATCGCTTTACAAAGTCGATGCTCTCCGGATGCCCAAAAAAATCGGTCACGCTCCGCGCGATACGCTCACCGATCTCGTCCACTGCCATTAATTGTTCTTCGGTCGCTCGTGTCAACTGGTCGATATCAGGAAATGCTTGTGCCAACTTTCGTGCAACCGTCTCTCCCACGAAACGGATTCCCAACGCGAACAGTACCCGCTCGTAGGGAACAGAACGTGACGTATCGATGCTATTTATCAAGTTGTTCGCGCTGGTCTCACCCCAACGCTCCAAGTCGACCAAGTCCTCGAAACGTAACGAGTAGAGATCAGCTGCATCGCGTATCAGCTCCTTATCATAGAGGAGCGAAATGGTTTCGGGGCCGATGGTGATATCCATGGCACGACGGCTCACGAAATGCTCGATACGCCCTTTTATTTGGGGAGGGCACCCTTCGCTATTGGGACAATAATGGACTGCCTCATCATCGTTACGCACCAGCGGGGTCCCGCAATCGGGGCATAGGCGTGCAAAAGTGATCTTGTCACCCAACAAAAAGCGGGCTTCTGTATCCACCCCGGTGATCTTCGGTATAATCTCTCCCCCTTTTTCCACGTAGACCATATCGCCAATATGGAGGTCTAATGCCTCGATGGCGTCCTCGTTGTAAAGGGAGGCTCGCTTAACGGTCGTCCCCGACAACAGCACCGGCTCCAAGTTAGCCACGGGCGTGACCGCCCCCGTGCGACCCACCTGATACGAAACCGACTCTAAGCGAGTAACGGCCTGCTCCGCGTCGAACTTGTAGGCAATAGACCATCGGGGAAACTTGGAGGTAGCCCCAAGGTTTCGCTGCTGCGAGAGAGCGTCCACCTTTAAAACTACACCGTCGGTCATCACCGGCAAATTCTCACGCTCCTTGTCGCACCATCGAAGGAAATCGACCACCTCCTCCAAGCTGTTGCATTTTCTCATCGCGTCTGAAACATTCAGTCCCCATCGCTTGGCACGCGTCATGTTTTCGAAATGGCTAGGGGTGGGCATCGGATCGGCCGTGACATTAAAAATATAGGATTCCAATCCCCGTGAAGCCACCACCCGTGAATCCAGCAACTTCATCGTCCCCGATGTCGCGTTTCTCGGATTCGCGAACAGCTGTTCGCCCTGTTCGGCCCGTTCGGCATTGAGAGCTTCAAACGAGCTCCAAGGCATCACAATCTCCCCTCGAGCCTCCAGGTAAGCAGGCATATCATCGCCCTTCAAGATCAACGGTACGTTCCGGATGGTGCGCACGTTGGCAGTCACATCGTCCCCCTTGCTCCCGTCACCCCGGGTCACTGCCCTTGTCAACCGTCCGTTCTCATATACCAGCGAAATCGACGTGCCGTCGTATTTAAGCTCTCCCACGATCGCGAACTCCTCGTTTAACGCCCGTTGTACCCGGTTAAAAAACTCAGCGACCTCCCCTTCAGAATAGGTGTTTTGGAGGGAAAGCATCGGAAAACGATGCGCTACTTGCGTGAACCGGTTGCTGATATCGCTCCCCACGCGCACAGAAGGGGAGTTGGGGTCGTGATATTCCGGATGTGCCGCTTCCAGCTCCATCAATTCTTTCATCATTCGATCGAACTCGAAATCGGAGATAACAGGCCGCGATAACACGTAATAGTTATAATTATGCTCGTGCAATTGTTTACGAAGTGTTTCTATCTGCTCTTGTGGATTTTTCATAGATCACATGTTTATTTAAAAATATTCATCCACGGGAAGGAGGTTCCCTTTTTTTCGTCACGGGGAAGATCACCAATCGCTACCGAAACCGAAAGCATTTGCTGGAATAGGATGCTTCCTTCGGAGAAATGGAGATTACAATTGAAGCGGGCTTTTGCCCTATCCGACTCGATAAGGCGCACGTACCATTCGCTTTTTAGATAATTTCCTGCTTGCAAGAACCGAGTTCCCCAATACAGGTCGCCGCCAAACGTATCTGCCAACCGCATTCGTTTATCGCCGAGATAGAGGCTATTTTTCACCCCAACGCCCCGGTATTCGGCATCGGCTTTTGCCGTGAAACCGATCGGTTTGTATAGCTCTCCCTCATAACGGCGATCTCTTTCGTAGCCTATCAGCGTACCCACGGAAGCTGTTCCCGTGAAACCGCTCTGTGGGGCTAATTGCAATCCGATAGATGCCTGTAGTTGCATATTTTCGCTTACACCCATTCCAAGAGTGGCGGGGCGGGTGCCCGAGTAGTGAAACATGTAAGATTGAAAATCGGCGAAAAATAGGTTTTTAGATACCCTGCCCGACAGCCCCACGAAAAAGCTCTCCCGTGTTTCGGGTGTGGCGTAACCCGTTCTATCGATCCACACGTTGAAGAAGTTATCACTTTTCCCCACCTGAAAAAAAACGCCCTGCATCAACGGCATAAAATTATTGATGGAGTCCTTAAAAAAGAAGGTGTTGTAGTTGTTTAGCACCTCATCACGGGAAAATGAACCGGCACGAAATAAAATACGAGGCGTTTGATACTGATAATACGCGGTCACGTCGGTTTTATCAATCGCCTTGTGCATACCGGGAATTTTCAAAAGATTCACACCCGCTTGGAGTGAATGACGCCCATCCCACACGATGCTTCCCATCGGGTTCAACCAGATGCCGTTCATTGTTTCGGAATTAATAAACGACGATTTGGCGTATTCGGTATTATCGAAGAAATAGTCGAACCCTACCCTCCATCGGTACTCCTGCGCCTTTAAAGCCGGAAGGGTACAACAAATCAATAACAAACACAAAATCTTATATCGCATATTCCATTTCATTCACGTTGACACACACGTTGGCACACTCGTTGGCACATTAAAATTTGGACGCCCGCTTCAAAACGTAAAGATACGCATAAATCCATTCTCTCCTAAACCATCTCGTAAACTACGATATGATGGGTTTGCCAGCCTATATAGTTCGTGGAATAGTGTCCTAACTATCTATTAAATCTCGCGATCTCTCCATTTACCGCTACGAAGATAGATAAAAGAAAAGAAGGAGAGAAAGAACCAATAAACATGCTCTGTCGTCCACGCGACAGCCACGGAGTAACGCATGAACACGATCACGAACCACATGTAAGAGACGTAAAAAGCCAAGGTTACAAGTTCAAACCTCAGTGCTGCACGGGTATTCCCGGTGCCTGATACCGCGCTAAAGAGAACGGTCCCCAGGCCATATAAAGGCAGAGAGGAGATCATCACGTAAAGAGGAGCCACCGCCTCCTGAATGATAACGGGGTCGTTGGTATACATATGAATCATAAGCCGCGGGAAAATAGAGACGACCAGAATGACCACCGCCATGGCTCCCAAGCTGATCAGCGACAATCGTTTAACCAAGCCAGGGACCTCCTCTGTTTTGCCCGCTCCTATTGTATTGCTCACCATGGTACTGGTACTCGATCCCACTGCATGCGAAGGGATCGTGAATATGGTATAAAAACTGCGCACAATGTTCGTTACAGCTAAAGGCCTCTCTCCCATGTGGTTTTCAATAAACACGAAGAAAAGCATCCAGGTAACGATGGAGAGTAAATATTGAACCATCATGAAGATGGAGAGGTCAAGCACGCTTTTAATAACCGTCCATTGAAAACGGATCTTTCCAAATCCATATTTCACACGGTCGACGGTCTTACGGGTATAGATAAAAAAGAAGAGGGCGGAAGAGAACTCTGCTATCACCGAAGCGAGCCCTGCACCCCCGATGCCCATCTCCGGCATTCCCAAATTACCAAAAATAAGGCCATAATCGAATACCACGTTCACGCCAGCCATAACAAGCGCGTTGATGGTAAGTACGCGCGTGCGGGCGATTCCAATGTAAAAAGCGCGAAACATAAGGTTCACGAACGCGAAGACGATTCCAAAAAAGCGCCATTCCAAATACTCGGTAACCGCTCGGCTTACGTCGGCCGACTCGAATAGGGCCGGCAGCCAATGCACCGCCCCGTAACGAAGCAATGGAATCAATAGCAACGCGGGAACAAACAGGAACAGCGCTCCCTGCATTACAAGATCGCCAATCTTATGATAGTTGCCTTCACCATTGCGCCTACCGATCAGGATCTGGCTCCCCATGCTGAACCCGAAACCTATGGTATAGAGCGCAATGTAAATTATCCCGGCCAACGCGGAGGCACCTAATTCAACCTCTCCCACTCGTCCAAGAAAGGCAGTATCGATCACCTGAATAAGGTTCTGGGCTAACAAGCTCAGAAGAATAGGTGCACTAATTTTTAGAATGTTCCTGTTGGAATACACATCCGTTCGTTAAAACGTTAAGCCAGATGAGCCGAACCAAACAATGAGCGTGTTTAGTTATTGATAATGAGCGTGTTTAGTTATTGATCCGATTCGTACGCCCATCAAGATTTATCACGGTAGGCTCGTACACTTTTGCCTCTTCCAACGGAAGATACGCGTAACTCATGATAATGATGATATCGCCACGTTGTACTTTGCGCGCCGCGGCCCCGTTCAGGCACACCGTGCCTGAACCGCGCTCCCCTCGTATGATATATGTCTCGAACCGTTCGCCGTTATTATTATTCACCACGGCCACCTTCTCGTGCACGAACATACCTGCTGCATCCAGCAGATCTTCGTCGATCGTTATGCTGCCCTCGTAATTCAGGTCGGCATCGGTCACCGTGGCCCTGTGTATTTTCGATTTTAATACTTCTACCCACATAAACTTACTTGTATCTTATATTATCAATCAGTCGCACATCGCCGCAATAAACGGCCGTACAACCGATTACCTCGTCCGCTTCTTTCCAGTTCGAGATGGGTTGGAGCGAATACGCGTCCGCGATCGCAAAATATTCAACACGCAACCCGGTAACATTGTTTATGGCCTCTTTCACCCATGAGGAAATCTGATTTGGACTCTTTTGACTCATCAGTGAAGTACTTTCTCTGAGAATCCGGTAAATCGCGGAAGCGTTCTCCCTCTCTGCATCAGACAACCTTTGGTTGCGGCTACTCATTGCCAACCCGTTCGCTTCCCTCACGGTAGGCACTCCCATCACTTTCACCGGTAATTTTAACTGCTGCACCATCTTTTTCACGATGGCCAACTGCTGAAAATCCTTCTCCCCGAAATAGGCAACATGAGGTTGCACGTATTCGAACAGTTTACTCACCACTTGGGCCACCCCATTGAAATGTCCGGAACGAAAGGCACCTTCCATCACTTGGGCCAGGCCCCCAAAATCGAATTGACGACTGTCCGGTTCGGGATACATCTCCTCTACCGTGGGAGCAAAAACAATATCGGCACCGATCGATTCCAGCAATTGCCAATCTTTTTCGGGTGTACGGGGATAAAGGCGCAGGTCGTCCGGGTTATTAAACTGCGTGGGATTCACGAACACGCTTACTACAGTAACGTCGTTCTCCCTCACACACTGCTTTACAAGTGTTGCATGCCCCTCGTGAAGAGCCCCCATCGTGGGGACAAACCCGATGGTTTTCCCCGTGTCGCGATATTTCGACAATTCCTCTTGGAGCAGAACAACTGTTTCAATGATTGTCATCGTGCTGATTTTAGAGTGCAAAGCAACTAAATATTTGGCATATCTAGAAAACATTCGCGCCTTTTAATCGTGAAAAAAGCACAACGCGCCCTCAAACCAACTGATAAACAATGAAATAAAAAATTAAGGTGGATTTACTTTGTAATTATGTGGATTTTTTTTATTATCTTTGTACTCAAATTTAGATAATTAGCTTCATGTCTCAGAAAAAAATTTTGTACATTTCACAGGAAATTTATCCTTATCTCGACGAAACTCCAATTTCGAATATATCGCGTTACTTACCCCAAGCCATTCAGGAAAAGGGAAAAGAAATTCGAGCTTTCATGCCTAAATATGGGCACATCAATGAACGGCGTAACCAGCTGCACGAGGTCATTCGCCTTTCGGGGATGAATCTGATCATCGACGACACCGATCACTCGTTGATAATCAAGGTAGCTTCCATTCAAGCAGCCCGTATGCAGGTTTATTTTATCGATAACGAAGATTATTTTCAAAATAGAGAAGCGTTGGTCGATAAGAACGGGGAAGAGTACGACGATAACGACGAACGCAGCATATTCTTTATTCGCGGTGTGATGGAAACCATAAAAAAATTACGTTGGGTGCCCGACGTGGTGCACTGCCATGGATGGTTTAGTGCCTTGGCACCCCTTTACATCAAAAAAGGTTATGCCGACGACCCCTGTTTCAAGAATGCCAAAGTGGTATACTCGCTCTATGACGAGGATATGAAAAAACCCTTCAACTTGAGTGCCGCGGATAAACTGCGTTTCGATGGAATCGGTGATCCTGAAATAAAGAAAGTAAAAGATCGGGGCATCATGGATTATCACAACTTGATGCAATTGGCGATCGATTTCTCTGATGGCGTCGTGATGGGTAGTGATAGTATCGACTCGAAGGTGGTGGAATATCTCGAAGAGCAGAAGATGCCGACACTTCCTTTCGACGCTGACTTCGATAAATACACGGAGCAGATCGATGCTTTTTACGAGAAGATAGTGAGTCAATCTACTTGAAATACTTAAGGATTTCCTTTTTTGTTTCTTTGATACCCAAATATTATTAAAAAACAGGAGAAAGAGAGAAGGGAGCTTTTTAGTGACATATTTTTTTTCGATATTTGCGGAGCAAAATAAATTTCTTGAAACAAATGAAGCTAAAAATCTCATATAAAGCACTATTAGTAACCTTGGCAGCTATACTCACTCTCTCGTGCAACGACAATCTCGAACGGGTTGGATTCTCCATCCAGCCCGAAAAGGATCGTCTTACCGTGGGTGTTGACACACTCCTGTTACAGGCGCGAACGGTGAAAGTAGATTCCATGTTTGCCAAAACAAAATACCCGGTGCTGGGCGAGTATATCGATCCCGTGTTCGGGTCGATCAAATCGGAATTTATAGGCGAATTCTATCTTTCCCGGGGAGCGGGATTTAAAGAGGGTGCAGTAGTTGATTCCGTGAGGGCCGCGGTATCCTACACTACCATCATGGGCGATTCGCTCGCGCCAATGCAGTTATCGGTGTACGAAGTCGTCGAGTCGTTGAAGGGAACAAGCGACTATACCCATATCGATCCTAGAGAATTTGCAGATATGACGGAACCCTTGGGGTCACAAATATTCACTGGAAAAAACTCCACGTATCGAACGGAAGTTTACTCTTCAGGCTACACTACAGAAACGTACCGAGTGTACGAGATCAACTTGAAATTACCCGACCAGCTGGGTGAAAATTTTCTTGACGAGTACAAAAAAACGGGGCATGGCATGCTTTCCGACCCGGACACCTTCCGCGAGTTTTTCCCGGGCCTCTATTTTACAACAACGTTTGGTAACAGCACCATACTTCGGGTAAATCTCACTTCTCTTTATGTTCACTATCACTACACGGACAAGGGTGGAACATGGGATGGAAAAGGTGACACAATCCGCACCGACGCCTTTCGACTGAACATCACACCTGAGGTAACTCAAATAAACTATATTGAAAATAAAAACGAACTATTGCTTGAAGAGAGCTCAACTCATACATACGTGAAAAGTCCCGCGGGTGTAAACACCGAGATAACTTTTCCATTTTCGGCTCCCGAGATACATGACAAATTGCGGTCGCAAGCGTTAAACTTGGCAAACTTCACGGTGTATGCCATGCCCGAGACTTCGGAAAATCCGATGATTAAGTTAAGCCCTCCCGACTATCTCTTGCTGGTTAATAAAGACTCATTAGATGGTTTTTTTGAACAACGAAAACTAATTGATCAAGTTACCAGCTTCCTCTCTGACCCGTTCGATGCAACTACTTATTCATACAGGTTCAACAATATCTCCACGATGATCAATTACTATAATCAGGAGAACGAAGGTGAACCATTCAACTTAACGTATTACCTGATTCCCGTTGATGCTACTTACACGACATCACAAACTAGCTATTACGGCGGCTCATCTCAAGTACTCACCGCTATACATAACCAGATGTGGCCCAGTGCTGCCGTACTCGATAAACGAGAGGGGAATCTGAAATTAGAATTGATATTCAGTAATTTCTGAAATAGTGGGCGTTTCACCCCATGTGTAGAATGAATTGTAGCTTATTGGCAATTTTAGTATGTTTTGCAACATCTGCCTCATTTACCGCTTTGTCAAAAGATGAGGCAGCAGAGAATGTTACCACATGTCTCTCTGTTACGACGCATCAATTTATTGAAATTGAATGGGTCGAACGAATTAAAACAGAAAGCCCTGTTCACTTTCCTTTTTTCGCCCTAAGTGGCGGTAAGCCAGCTCCGTGGCTTCTCTACCCCGTGGAGTGCGCTTGAGGAAACCCTCCTTTATCAGGAACGGCTCGTAGACCTCTTCGATGGTGCCGGCATCGTCCCCCACTGCCGTGGCAATGGTGGTGATCCCCACCGGCCCTCCCTTGAATTTATCAATGATAGTCAGCAATATCTTGTTGTCTATCTCGTCGAGCCCGTACTTATCGATATTCAACGCACCCAACGCGTACGACGCGATTGCTTTATCGATGGAACCATTCCCTTTTACTTGCGCGAAGTCCCGCACTCGTCGCAACAACGCGTTGGCCACGCGCGGGGTGCCCCGGCTGCGGGAAGCGATCTCCTTTGCCGCGGAAAGTTCGCACGACACCCTCAAGATATCGGCTGAACGAAGCACGATGCCGGTCAACGTCTCCATCTCGTAATACTCCAAGTGCATATTGATCCCGAACCGCGCCCGCAAGGGGCTGGTGAGCAACCCACTCCGGGTGGTCGCCCCGACAAGGGTAAACGGGTTCAGGTCGATCTGAATCGATCGGGCACTGGGCCCTTTATCGATTAATATATCAATTCGGTAATCCTCCATCGCGCTGTAAAGGTACTCCTCCACGATGGGGGAGAGGCGATGGATTTCATCGATAAACAGCACATCGTTCGGCTCCAGCGACGTGAGGATTCCCGCCAGGTCGCCCGGTTTATCCAGCACCGGCCCCGACGACACCTTAAACCCCACCGCCAGCTCGTTCGCGATGATGTTGGAGAGGGTGGTCTTCCCCAGCCCCGGTGGCCCGTGCAGCAACACGTGATCGAGGGAATCGCCCCGCATGCGAGCGGCACTCACGAACACTTTCAGGTTCTCCACGACCTTTTCTTGGCCGCTGAAGTCGCTGAAGGTGAGTGGGCGCAGGCTGTTCTCGAATTCCCGTTCGGTATCCTGCATATGGCGATGGCTATGTATATCGAATGTCTCTTCCATTGTAAAGACAAAAGTAACTATTTGTAGCGAGTTTTGGAAATGGCCGTCACGTTCCGCTTCAATCCCGAGAACTTGGCCCTTTTCACCGCGGAGTGGCGGAATACTTCACGGTAGGCCTCCTCGTCCATTTCGAGCAGTTTCTTCAGGTCGAGCGACAAAAACTCGTCCGACGGCATGAACTCGGGCGTGTCGTGTGGACGTGCCTCCCGGTTATAGGGGCACACCAGCTGGCAGATATCGCATCCATACACGTTGTTTCGCAGGTTGGGTACGATCTCGGGAGCGATCTCTCCTTTGTTCTCGATCGTCTGGTACGAGATACACTTGTTCGCGTTCACCCAGTAGGGCCGTTCGATCGCGTTGGTGGGGCAAGAGGTAAGGCAGCGTCGGCACTCCCCGCAATTCTCTTCGATGGGACGGTCGTAATCCAGTTCCCTGTCGAGGATAATCTCTCCCAAAAAGAAGTAGGATCCCTTGCCGGGAATAATCAGCAGCGTGTTCTTCCCGACGAACCCGATTCCTGCCTGGGCGGCCCAAAATCGTTCCAGCACGGGGGCCGTGTCGGAAAAGCAGCGGCCGGTGGTGCCGGGATAACGTTCCTGAATAAAAGAGAAGAGCCGGTTCAGTTTATCCCACATCACCTCGTGGTAATCCTTCCCGTAGGCGTAATACGCGAACCGGGGCACCCCACCCCGCTGCTTATGGGGCGGGTAATAGTTAAGGGCGACCGAGATAATCGATTTCGCTCCCTCCACCAGTTCACGGGGATCCAGCCGCTTCTCGACATTTCGTTCCAGGTAGCCCATGCCCGCCTGGCAGTTTTCCGAGAGCCACCGCATGTACCTCGCCTCCTCGCCGCTGTCGCGCGCACGACAAATGCCGCAAGCATCAAAGCCCAGCGATAACGCGTGTTGTTTAATCTCTTCGGAAAAAGTCATTTTCAATCAACGTGTGCCGATCGGTACCCGGTCAAGTGCACCAATTTAGCACGAATATAATCGTTTATAACGGTTAGGCGAGGCTAAGCCAATACGAAATCCAGCTGTCTCCTCTCCAAGTTAGCCCGTGCCACTTGGATCGATAGCGCTTGTCCCAGGCGGTACTCCCGCCGGGTTCGCCTTCCCACCAACCGGTAATTTTTTTCGTCCAGTTCATAAAAATCGTCGTCCAGCTCCCGGATGGGGATCATGCCCTCGCACTTGTTCTCGTTGATCTCCACGTAAATTCCCCATTCCGTCACACCCGACACGACGCCATCGTACACCTTGCCCACCTTATCGGCCATGAACTCCACCTGCTTGTACTTGATGGAATCCCGCTCCGCGTTGGAGGCTACCAGCTCCATCTGTGAACAGTGTTTGCACTGCTCTTCCAGCGACTCTTGGTTCACCCCTTTCCCGCCATCAAGGTACCGCTCCAACAGCCGGTGCACCAGCATATCGGGGTAGCGACGGATGGGCGAGGTGAAATGGGTGTAATAGTCGAACGCCAGCCCGTAGTGCCCCACGTTCTTGGTGGTATAGGCCGCCTTCGACATGGTACGGATCGCGATCGTCTCGATCAAGTTCTCCTCGGGGCGCCCTTGAATTTTATCCAGCAACGAGTTGATGCTCTTCGCCACATCCACCTTGCTGCCGGTCGCCTTTATCTTGTGCCCAAACCGGAGAATAAACGTGTTGAATGTATCCAGCTTCTCCGGGTCCGGCACATCGTGCACCCGGTAGACGAACGGCCGTGCCTTTTTCCCCTTGGGTACTCGGCCAATTAGCTCCGCCACCGTCCGGTTGGTCAGCAGCATAAACTCCTCGATCAGGTGGTTCGCCTCCTTCGACTCCTTGAAATAGACCCCTAATGGTTTCCCTTTCTCGTCGAGGTTGAACTTCACCTCGTAGCGATCGAAGTTAATCGCCCCATTGGCAAATCGCCGTGCCCGGAGCTGTTTCGCCAGCTCGTTCATTTGGAGGATCTCGGTCGAAAAATCGCCCTTCCCCGTCTCTATCACCGTCTGCGCGTCCTCGTAGGTAAGGCGGCTGTCCGACTTAATGACGGTGCGTGCCACGCGGGACTTCTTCACCTCCGCTTTGTCGTTCAGGTGAAAGATCACCGAAAAGCCCAGCTTCTCCTCGTTGGGGCGTAGGGAGCAAAGCTCGTTGCTGAGCCTCTCCGGCAGCATGGGAATCGTACGGTCCACCAGGTAGATGGAGGTCGCCCGTTTCTCTGCTTCCTCATCGATCACGCTGCCCGGTCTCACGTAGTGCGTCACATCGGCGATATGCACCCCCAGTTCCCACAGGTTGGTTCCAATTTTTCGGAGCGAGAGCGCGTCGTCAAAATCCTTCGCGTCCTTCGGGTCGATGGTGATGGTAAATACATCCCGGAAATCCTCCCTGCGTGCAATCTCATCCTTATCAATGGTATCGGATATCTTCGCGGCCACCTTATCCACCTCTTTCGGGTAGCTATAGGGAAGATCGTACTGCGCGAGAATCGCGTGCATCTCGGTATCGTTCTGCCCGGGAAGCCCCAGGATATCGATCACCTTCCCCACCGGGTTATTCGCCTTCTTAGGCCACTCCACGATCTCGGCCACCACCTTGTCGCCATTCTTCGCCCCGTTCAGGTCCTCTTTCGGGATAAATATATCGTTCGCGAGGTACTTGCTGTCCATTACCAGGAAAGCGAAATGCTTTTGCACATCCAGCACCCCCACGAAACGATTTTGTGCACGCTCCAGTATCTCGATCACAGCACCCTCGGAATCGGAACGGCGTCGTTTCGCGAGCAACTGCACCCGTACCCTATCGCCATTCATCGCGTGCATGCTATTGCGTTCGGCGATATTCACGATATTCCCGTCATCGTCCGGCACGAAGAAATTTTTGCCGTTGCTCCGACGTTCAAAACGCCCTTCCAGCAACAGCCCTCTATCGTTGATCCGGTACCTGCCGCGAGACGACATCAGTACTACCTCGTCGTCGCGCATCTTATCGAGCACGCTCATTAGCACGCCCCGGGCCTCCTCGCCTTTCACGTTCAACGCCGCGGCGATTTGTTTGTAGTTAAACTGCTTCTCCTTGTTTTGCGTGAGAAAATCGGTAACCGCGGAAATAAGGTCTTTGCGTCTTAGCGTGGTAGCAGGTGAATCGGATCTCTTTTTTTTACTCATAATTTGATTCGGTTTTTACCTAAAACAAATATAAACGGTTTTAGTTAACGCAAAGTAATAAAAAATTTTGGTCTCCCCCGCGTTTTCCTCCATCTCGTTCCCCTAATAAATGGGCAAATTCTAAAGTTATCACTATTTTTGCAGGAGATGAGGCAGCAAACGATAAAGAGAAACAGATAATGGGGACAAATAGCGAGGAGCAAGGGCACTCACAAATGGAAGGGAAAAGAATACTTATCACGGGAGCCAGTGGTTTTATCGGTAGCACGATCGTGGACAAAGCGATCGAGAAAGGATGCGAGACGTGGGCGGGTATCCGTGCCAGCAGTAGCCGCCAATACCTGCAGGACGAGCGGATTCATTTTATCGACCTGCCGTACCACGACAAGGCGAAGTTAAAAGAGCAGTTAGAGGAGATCACGCGGAAACAGGGCCGGTTCGACTACATCGTTCACGTTGCCGGGGTGACCAAGGCACTTCGTAAAACCGACTTCGACCGGGTGAACTTCGAGTACACCCGAAATTTCGTGGACGCGTTGATCGAGCTGGAGATCCTGCCCGATACGTTCGTGTTGATGAGTTCGCTGAGTGCCTTGGGCGTAGGCGATGAGACCGGGTACACCCCTATCGGTGCTAGCCACGTTCCTAATCCCAACACGGTGTATGGCCGAAGCAAGCTCAAGGCAGAGGAGTACTTGAAAGGCTTGGCTGATTTCCCTTACCTGATCCTCCGACCGACGGGGGTCTACGGCCCTCGCGATAGCGATTACTTTATCCTGATGAAGGCGGTACAGAACGGGTTGAACGCAAGTGTCGGTTACCGGAAGCAACTGCTCTCGTTTATCTACAGCGAAGATTTGGCGGACGCGATCTTCCTTTTGTTAGAAAAAGGAGTTACCCGCGATGAGTTTGTGGTATCGGACGGCGATTGCTATACCGACGCGGAGTTCAACGCGATCGTGCAGGAGGCTCTGCAAAGAAAACGAGTGCTCCGATTGAAAATCCCCTTGTTCCTGGTACGACCGGCCGCTTACCTCAGTGAAAAGATATCGGTACTATTAGGGAAGGCCACCGCGTTCAACAGCGACAAGTACCATATCATGAAGCAACGCAACTGGGCATGCGACATCTCCCCGCTGCAAGAAGCGGTCGGCTTTGAGCCCAAGTACCGATTAAAGGAGGGCGTGGCTCAAACAGTGGCCTGGTACAAAGAGAAGGGATGGCTCAGGTAATGATGTTTTTCCGGCAAACCGAACGCGGTACACACATTTTTTGTACATTTGCAACATGAAGATAGCATTAATAGGATACGGCAAGATGGGACGCGAGATCGAACGAATAGCCCGCGACAGGGGGCACGAGATCGTTGCGACCATCGACATGAACGAAGAGGAGAAGTTCC
>JAAYTC010000051.1 GCA_012518155.1 Bacteroidales bacterium
CTTTTTTATCGTTAACCGAGTTAATCATTCTCACCGCGTCGAACAGGTGGGCAATCAGTACCGGACTGTTGAAGTCGTCGTTCATCGCGTCGTAGCACTTCTCCTCCAAATCGCCGATCTCAATTGATGGACTGTTGGAAGGTTGTAATTTCTCTAACGTCGATAAACTTTCCATCAGCTTCTTGTATCCCTTCTCGGCTGCTTGCAGAGCCTCGTTCGAGAAGTCGAGCGTGCTCCGGTAATGGGATTGTGCCATGAAAAATCGGACCGTCATGGGCGAGTATCCTCTTTCCAGCATGGGATGATCTCCGGTGAATAGTTCGTTAGGGAGAAATCCATTCCCGGCTGTTTTCGACATGCGTACTCCATTTACGGTAAGCATATTGGTGTGCACCCAGTAGTTCGCCGGCGCGGTATGGTTGCACGCCTCCGACTGGGCAATCTCGTTGGTGTGGTGCGTCGCCTGAAGATCCATGCCTCCCCCGTGAATATCGAAGCGAGTACCCAAGTATTTGGTACTCATGGCGGAGCATTCGATATGCCATCCCGGGAAACCCCATCCCCAGGGCGAGGGCCACTGCATCAACGTTTCGGGCTTTGCCTTGATCCAAAGGGCAAAATCGAGCCTTCCCCGTTTCTCGTCCTGACCGTCCAACTCTCGAGTGCCTTCCAACAGGTCTTCTAATTTCCGATTCGTGAGTATCCCGTAATGATGCTCCTTGCTATATTTTTCCACGTCGAAGTACACCGATCCGTTCACCTCGTACGCGTAACCCTCCTCGATAATTTTTTTTATCATTTCAATCTGCTCGAGGATGTGTCCCGTGGCCGTGGGTTCGATGCTCGGCGGAAGCGTGTTGAAGAGCGAAAGTACCTCGTGAAATCCTAAGGTGTATTTTTGCACGATCTCCATCGGCTCCAGTTGCTCCAGCTTCGCTCTCTTGGCAAACTTGTCCTCCCCCTCATCCATATCGCCTTCAAGATGTCCCGCGTCCGTGATATTCCGAACGTATCGCACCTTGTACCCCAGATGCAACAGGTAGCGGTAAATCATATCGAATGAAATAAACGTGCGGCAATTACCCAAGTGGATATCGCTATAAACGGTGGGGCCACACACGTACATTCCCACGAGGGGAGGGTGAAGGGGTTTAAAGTGTTCTTTTGTTCTACTTAACGTGTTGTAGACTGTCAATTGATTCGCCTTTTCTTTGATCATACGTTTACTCTATATTTTCTAAGAGAGACAAAAATACAAATTTTAGTGGTATGAATCACTATCGTCATAAAAAAGAGCAAAAAGTGATCGGATCGTTATGTGGATTTGCGTTTTTTTAATACTTTTGTCGTTTTTTCCATGTTCAATGGTGACACACGCTATATCTCATGATCGAATGATGGCCGAGTGGTGAGGTGTGGCACCATTAATTGACGCGATATTTTTATTTTTACAGATTAATAATTAACAGAATCTTTATGGTACGTAAACTTGTTTTTTCCCTTGCCATCTTGTGTGTGGCAGGATCAATGCAGGCACAAAACCTGCAGCTGCACTTCGATCCGAGAAGCTCGCTGTATGGCGATAAAATTGATGCCCCCATCAACTACCTGACGGCCACGTTCGAGATGTTTAAATCCGACCAGTGGGGAAGCACCTTCATGTTCGTGGACCTTGATTTTAATTTCGACAAGAGGAATCCGGGGCTTGCCTATGCCGAGATCGCGCGCGCGATTAACTTGGGCGATTTCCCGTTGAAGGCGCATATCGAGTATAACGGTGGCCTGGGGTTGGTGCGAGGTACCGACTTTAGTTTTTCTATCCCGAGTTCTTACCTGGGCGGGTTCGGGTATCCGTTTCAGTTGGGCAACTTCTTTATGAACACCTACGTGGCGTATAAGCTGAATGCTTTTCAGGAGTTGAGCCATGACGCGCAATGGACGTTCACGTGGAACGCGTCGTTCGCGAACGATAAGTTGTCGCTGGCCGGTTTCTTCGACCTGTGGAGCGAGAACAAAAGTCGTGCCGGTGAAGGCGATGTGTCGGGCAAAAAACTGGTGATGCTGTCTGAACCGCAGATTTGGTACAATATCACGCCTAACTTATCGGTGGGAAGTGAGATCGAGCTGAGTTACAACTTCGTGCTTGGAGCCAATAAGTTTTACGCTATCCCTACCTTGGCAACCAAGTGGAATTTTTAATTTAACGCGTTGCAATCATGCTGGAAAAAATATTTAAACTCAAACAGAACAAGACCACGGTACGCACCGAGCTCGTGGCTGGTGTTATCACGTTCCTCACCATGTCGTA
>JAAYTC010000387.1 GCA_012518155.1 Bacteroidales bacterium
CCAAAGGCCATAAATATATTCGTGAGTTTAACAGCGACAGTGTACCCAAGACCATCTACCGGGTGGGTGGCGTGGTGCTGGCTAAAGAAATCATGTTTTCCTCGAAAGAGAACCGGCTAATGATCCGATATACCTTGCTGGAAGCACACTCTCCCACGACGATCCGTTTCAAGCCGTTCCTGGCCTTCCGAAAAGTTTCGCAACTTACTCGGGAGAACGATCAGGTGGATCGATCTTATCGCGAGGTAGAGAATGGAATCAGTACCTGCATGTACTTCGGATATCCCGAACTATTCATGCAATTCAACAAGAAGCCGGAATTTGTTTATTATCCCGATTGGTATCGTGATATAGAGTATCTTCAAGACCTTCATCGGGGCGATACCTTCCAAGAAGACCTTTACGTGCCGGGGTACTTCGAGATGCCCATCACGAAAGGGGAAGAAATTATTTTTTCTGCCGGTGATATTTTAGTGGATACCTCTACCCTCGCGAAAGAGTTTAACTTCGAGATTGATAAACGTACTCCACGCTCCAGCTTCTACAATTGCCTCAAGAACTCCAGCCATCAGTTCTACTATATTCCTAAAAAGGATGAATATTACCTGCTGGCTGGTTACCCGTGGTTCAAAGTACGTGCGAGGGACCAATTTATCGCGCTCCCGGGATGTACCCTCGCGGTGGGAAAACCGCGAGATTTTGAACATATGATGGATACGGCAATTCCGTGCTTACGGGATTTTATGGCCGATACATCATCAAAAAGTTATCTCAAACAGATAGAGGATCCCGATGTCCTACTATGGGTCACTTGGGCATTACAGCAATTCTGGAAAGAAGAGAAAGAGATTTTTAAGAAGAAGTATGCCCATTTCTTATACGAGATCATCGACTACATCTCCTCGGGAAAACACCCCAACCTAGTGATTGATTCTGACAACCAACTCCTCACGACCTACGGCCGCGACGTGGCAGTAAGCTGGATGAACGCGACCATAGACGGCAAACCAGCCATTCCTAGAACAGGCTATCTCGTGGAGTTCAATGCCCTGTGGTATAATACCCTAAAGTTCGCGGAAGAAGTGGCAAACGAGAGTGGGGACGAAAAAGTAGCGGAAAGTTTTGAAGAGCGAGCCCGGATCACCGGTAATGCCTTCAAAGAGACGTTCTTGAACGACGCGGGGTACCTGTACGACTACGTGGAGGGGTACTATAAGGATCCCAACGTACGCCCCAATATGATCTTTGCTGTATCACTCCCCTACTCTCCCTTGGAGAGAAGCCAAAAAAAGACGGTACTCGATTTTGTAACAAAAGAGCTGTTCACGCTCTGTGGATTGCGATCGATCACACCGAAGAGCGAGAAGTTTCATCCTCATTATGCAGGTACGGAGAACGAGAAAAAGTTCGCCTACTTCAACGGGATGGCCTTCCCCTGGTTGCTAGGAGCTTATATAGAAGCATACCTAAACGTATTTCAGTTGAGTGGGCTCTCCTTGGCAGACCGAATCATGGTGGAAATGGAGGGACAGATGCAGAACGATTGTATCGGGACCGTTTCGGAATTCTACGAACCCAATCCCCCGTTCATCGCGCACGGTGGATTCTCGTTCGCCATGAGTGTCGGGGAACTACTAAGAGCGCAGCGAATCATGAACTCTTACAAGCAGAAAATGGACAATTATTAATAATGTACGCATGAGAGCATTAATGTTTGGCTGGGAATTCCCGCCACATATCCTAGGAGGACTGGGAACCGCGAGTTATGGAATGACTAAGGGCATGGCCAAACAGGACGATATGGAGATTATTTTCGTGATACCCAAACCATGGGGAGACGAAGACCAGAGCTTCATGAAGATCATCGGGGCAAATAACACGCCCGTCGTATGGCGAGACATACCATGGGAAATCGCGAAGCCGAGGTTCGAAAAGTTCATGAACCCTGAAGAATACTACCGGATGAGAGATAATATCTACGCCGATTTTAATTACATGCATACCAACGATATGGGATGCATTGAATTTTCCGGTCGGTACCCTAACAATATCCTAGAAGAGACAAATAATTATTCCATCGTGGCAGGTGTCATTGCCCGTACATACGAATTCGATGTTATCCACGCGCACGATTGGCTTACCTATCCAGCCGGCCTACATGCCAAAAGTGTTACCGGCAAGCCAATGGTGATTCATGTGCATGCCACCGAGTTCGACCGAAGCAGGGGCAAGCCCAATCCTATCGTATACGGAATCGAAAAGGATGGTATGGATAACTGCGACCACATCATCTGTGTGAGCGAACATACCCGTCGCGTTGTGATCGAGAACTACCAGCAGCCGCACTGGAAAGTAACTGCCGTCCATAACGCGGTGGAGCCGCTCAGCCCGGAAATTGAAGCCATCGAGCGCATCTCAGGCGTCTCAGACAAAGTGGTCACTTTTCTGGGTCGAATCACCATGCAAAAGGGGCCTGAGTTTTTCGTGGACGCGGCCACGCAAGTGATTCGTAAAACCGACCATATCCGATTCGTGATGGCAGGAAGCGGGGATATGCTGGACAAGATGATTCAACTGGTGGCGGACCGCGGCATCGCGCATAAGTTCCATTTTACCGGCTTCCTCCGTGGGAAACAGGTGTACGAAATGCTCAAATCAAGCGACGTCTACGTGATGCCATCCGTATCGGAACCATTCGGCATCTCGCCTTTAGAAGCGATGCAGTGCAACGTGCCCAGCATTATCTCTTACCAGTCCGGCTGTTCAGAAATTCTCCATAACGTGGTAAAAACCGACTATTGGGATGTGGACTCGATGGCAGACGCTATCTATTCTATATGCACCTATCCGGCTATGGCAGATCATCTGAAGGTGGAAGGAAAAAAAGAGGTGGATAACATCAAATGGGAAGATGCCGGGCTCAAGATTCGAAAAATTTACGATAGCCTCGTCTAACCCAAAGGAATAATCGACCGAATAACAGTGAAAATAAAAAAGACACATATATGAAGACAATTTGCTTTTACTTCCAGGTTCATCAACCGTTCCGGTTAAAAAGATACCGCTTTTTCAATATTGGGAGCGATCACTATTATTACGATGACTACGCCAACGAGGATATTCTTCAACAGATCGCTGCCCGATCGTATATCCCCGCTAACCGGATGTTACTCGACCTGATCAATCAAAATAAAGGAAAATTCAAGGTGGCATTCTCCATCTCCGGGGTAGCACTGGAGCAGATGGAGATCTACACGCCGGAAGTGATCGACGGGTTCCGCGAATTGAGCAAGACGGGCGACGTGGAGTTCCTAACGGAGACCTACGCGCACTCTCTGGCCAGCCTCTTCGATACCGAAGAGTTTCAAAACCAAGTGAAGCACCATGCAGGCCGGATAGAAATGTTGTTCGATCAGAAGCCCACCGTTGTCCGTAACACGGAACTTATCTACTCCGACGAGATCGCCGAAACGGTATACGACATGGGATATACTAAAATGATTACCGAGGGAGCCAAACACATCCTGGGATGGAAAAGTCCTAACTACGTGTACCAAGCAACTACTCGCCCAAAAATGAAAGTATTGCTTAAGAACAGCCGCTTTAGCGATGATATCGCTTATCGCTTCTCTAACTACAGCTGGAACGAGTACCCGCTAACGGCAGATAAATTCATCTCGTGGATTGCATCTACCCCCGCGGAAGAGCAAGTGGTCAATCTTTTCATGAACTACGAGACACTGGGCAACCTCCAACCGGCGCATAGCGGTATTTTCGAATTCGTGAAAGCGTTGCCCCGCTTCGCGTCTGAAAAAGGTATCGGGTTCTCCACGCCATCCGAAGCATTAGACACGCTAACCCCGATTGGAGCAGTAAACGTGCCCAATACCATCTCGTGGGCGGACGAGGAACGGGACGTGAGCGCGTGGTTGGGGAATAAATTACAGCAAAGTGCCTTGAAAGCACTCTACGAGATGGGTGAGCGGGTACGGTTGTGTACCGACCGGCGATTGAAACAGGACTGGGTATACTTACAGACCAGCGACCATTTCCACTACATGTCCACCAAACATTTTGGCAGTGGCGAGAGCCAGTTCAGCCCTTACATGTCGCCCTACGACGCGTTCAATAACTACATGAACGTGTTGAGCGATTTTATAGGACGAGTGGACGCACAGTACCCGGATACGGTAGACAATGAAGAGCTCAACGCGCTGCTAACCACCATTCACAACCAAGAAATGGAAATAAAGCGATTACAAACGGAGTTGAAAACAGTGATCGGGAGCAACGAAGAACTGCTGTTGGAAAGATCCGGAAAAAAAAAGGCAACTACGAAATAATAGAAAATAGTGCCGTGAAACAGTACGGGGTGACATTTTCATGCCACCCCGTTTCTTTATTTCTAAAATCGTTGACTAAAAAGTCGGACTATTTCGCGTAACTCACGGCACGTGTCTCTCGAATCACCGTGATCTTCACCTGTCCGGGGTAAGTCATCTCGGTTTGTATCTTGCGAGCGATTTCCGACGATAGCTTTTCCGTATCCTGATCATCAATCTTATCGGCTCCCACGATCACCCGCAGCTCGCGGCCAGCCTGAATGGCATAGGTTTTAAGCACGCCGGGGTATGAAAGCGCTAATTTTTCTAAATCATTCAAGCGCTTAATGTAGGCTTCCACGATTTCACGCCGTGCGCCGGGACGTGCCCCCGAAATGGCGTCGCACACCTGCACGATGGGTGCCAACAGGGTGGTCATCTCTACCTCGTCGTGGTGAGCACCTATGGCGTTGCAGATATCCGGTTTCTCTTTATACTTCTCGGCTAACTTCATCCCGAGAATCGCGTGCGGCAACTCCGGCTCATCGTCGGGCACCTTTCCAATATCATGCAGCAGGCCTGCTCGCTTGGCCTTCTTCGGGTTCAATCCCAGTTCAGAGGCCATGATCGCGCAAAGGTTGGCCGTTTCTCTCGAGTGCTGGAGCAGGTTTTGACCGTATGAAGAGCGGTACTTCATCTTACCTACCATACGGATCAACTCGGGATGCAGACCGTGAATACCGAGGTCAATCACCGTCCGTTTCCCCGTCTCCACGATCTCGTCGTCGATCTGCTTTTTCACTTTCGAAACCACTTCCTCGATGCGTGCCGGGTGAATACGTCCGTCTGCTACCAGCTGATGGAGCGATAGACGGGCTATTTCGCGCCGTACGGGATCGAACCCCGACAACACGATAGCCTCCGGGGTGTCATCTACCACGATCTCCACACCGGTAGCCGCTTCCAGTGCACGTATATTCCGGCCTTCACGACCAATAATACGTCCTTTCACCTCGTCGGAATCGATATGGAATACCGTGACCGAGTTCTCGATGGAGGTCTCGGTGGCAACTCGTTGAATCGACTGTATCACGATTCGTTTCGCCTCTTTGTTCGCGGAGAGGCGGGCCTCCTCCATGATATCGCTGATGTAAGATTGAGCATCTGTTTGAGCTTCCTCTTTCAGTGATTCCACCAGTCGCTCCTTGGCTTCATCGGCCGATAGCCCCGAGATGGTCTCGAGCCTTTCCACCGACTGCCGATGAACACGTTCCAGCTCCGCGCCCTTTTTATCCAGGAACTCTTGCTGGTTCGCGAGGCTGTTTTTTTGTTCGTCTACTTCATTGTTTTTCTTATTCAGCTCCTCTTGCCGTTGATTAAGAGACATCTCGCGCTGTTTAAGCCTATTCTCCGTGTTCTGGATCTTGGCGGTGCGAGCGTTGGCTTGTTTTTCGGCCTCCGTTTTCATGGCGAGAGCCTCCTCTTTCGCCTCAAGTAAGATTTTTTTTCGTATGACCTCAGCATCCTTCTCCGCGTCGCTCATGATATTTTGCGCGCGGGAATTGGCCATCTTACCAGTCACGTACCAGGCTACAACAGCACCGATAAGTAAACCGATAATTCCTATAACTATTCCCATATTGCATATTATTAAATTGATTTATATTATCCTCACCGGAACTACCCGGCGAAGAAATTAGCCCCAATAAAAAAAAATCGCACTCGATTATACACGCCGTGTAAGGCATGCATAAAAGGTGCGTGTACGTAAATTGTAGCCCGTTCCCGGCGCATATTAGCTCTTCAGATAATCGTCCAATTCGTCGATCAACGAATCGATTTTATCTTCAAAGGGTTTCGTGTTATTCTTATTTCCCAGAGTAAAATTCTCTGCCAATGCCTGAATGGCCGTCATGGCCAAAAAATCTTGTGTCGTCATGGGGGAGTTATTTCCCCCGTAAGCAACCCGGTATTGGTTGATCTTTATATTTATTCTCTTCGCGGCTTCCCGAAAAGCCTGCTCGTCGGATCTCTTAATCCGCAAAGGGTATTTCCGGCCCGCGATCTCCAACGTCAATAAAAATTTCTCGTCGCCCATCACATAAATTTTTAAACGTTACGTCAATAAATTTATGCACTTATCTACTTCCCGCACCAGCTTCGACAGCTTGGTTTTCGCGATCTCCACGTCCACGGAAGCGGCCGTGATGGTTCTCGCGGTCTTTAAACCGTCGTACTTTGCTTTCAATTGCTGCAAATCGTTCATTGCCGCGTCAATCTGCTTCTGTCTCGAGCGAATCTCCGATTTTAAACGGTTATTCTCATCCTTCAGGGAATCACATAGAAACATCACTTGCTTTATCCGCACTTCCAAATCGACCAGCAGCTTGTCATGTCCCTCAGCCATATGAAAACAAAAATTCACGCAAATATAAGGATTGAAACAGACTTACACAAATTAAATAGCCGATATTTTGTTTATTCAAACAAGTTTTATAATGCCGGGGGAGATTGTTATATTTGCCGGGTGATGAAGGAAAGAAAGATTACACTAAGCAACGAGATACTAGACGCATGCCCCGGCCTACACGTGGCGGCCATACGTTGCACGGTGAAAAACAGCCCTTTCGACGCGGGGTTATGGAGAGAAATTGACGAGTTTACCGCTCACTTTTCGGCCACTACGAAAATGGAGGAGATCAAAAAACAACCGGCTATCCACGCGACCCGGGAGGTGTATAAAAAGCTTGGAAAAGACCCTAACCGGTACCGTCCGGCAGGTGAGGCACTGTGCCGTCGCATCTTGAAAGGGCAGCCGCTTTACCGGATAGATACGCTGGTGGACTTGATCAACTTGGTCTCCCTGAAGACGGGTTACTCCATCGGGGGGTTCGACGATGATCAAATAAAGGGTGATCTCGTGCTGGGCGTGGGAGAGGCTGACGAGAAGTTTGAGGCGATCGGCCGAGGGTTTCTTAATATCGAGGGACTGCCGGTGTACCGCGACGAAGTGGGAGGAATCGGTACGCCCACCAGCGACGAAGAACGTACGAAAATAACGCCCTCCACCACGCGATTGTTGATGCTTATCAACGGGTACTCGGGAAAAGAGGGACTGCAAGTAGCCACGGAATACGCGTCGCGGCTTCTGAAGGAGCACGTGCAAGCAGAAGAGACGCGGATTGATCTCATTCATCACGAGTAATCCCGTCGCGTTCACCGCTCCTACCAGTGGCACGTTTCCAGGTGCCACTTTTTTTCGGGAATTTACTTGAATCTCCATGGACCAAACAACACCCTCTATATTAACATAAACCAACATCTGGCAACGTTTAATTATGAATCAATCCTCTATTTAAGCCCTATTTAATTCTAATCAAACTCTTATCTCACTCTATTATATTAGAAGAATAAAAGACTTTGATAAGACTTTGGTTAAAGTTTGATTAGAGTTTGGTAGGGAGAGGGGCGACCGGGGGAAGCGGTGCATCAACA
>JAAYTC010000388.1 GCA_012518155.1 Bacteroidales bacterium
GCATCGGTTTTTTGCAGCACGTTATTGTTGTATCTTCGCGTTGAACAATCGCTTTACCCTAATCGCTTTCGAGAATGAGTAAATACCGTAAAGTCCTCGTCGATCCTTTTCGTACCTTGAGGCACGGGACTTTTGCCAAGCTTTTTATCTCGCAGACCGCGAGCCTCGCCGGGAGTTCGTTCACCTGGTTAGGCCTCGCGTTGCTCGCCTACCAACTCGACCCGGAACGCTCGGCCATCATTCTTGCCACAACACTCACGTTGCGAGTGGCCGCGTATATTTTATTTTCCCCTTTCGCGGGCGTGGTTTCCGAGCAATTCAAACGAAAAAATATTCTCTGGGTCACGCAAGCCATACGGGTGGTAACGCTGTTCCTGCTGTTCCTGATCAACAGTGAATACCAGTTGTACCTGCTTGTTTTTTTAATGAACGTGGCAGCCGCCTTCTTCACCCCTACCTATAGAGCCATCATCCCCCAGGTAGTTCCCCGGGACGAATACAGGGAAGCCAATGGGTTCTCGATGGCCACCTTTCAACTTCTGAGCGTGTTTGGTCCTGCTCTCGCGGGAGTCTTTGCCCTTTGGTTCGGTGCGCAGCAGCTCTTTTTAATCAGTGCCGTGTTGATGACGATAGGAATAGCGGTCGTTCTCACCATTCCCGGACAAGAATTGCAAGGCGGGGTGGTCACCGCGAAAGTCACCTTTCGAGGCGGTTGGCAGAGCGTGGTTAAGGGGGTGCGGCTGCTTTTCGGCAATAAGATACTGCGGTTCGCGTTGAGCATCGAGTTCATCTCCGCGATAGCCGGAGCCCTTGTATTAGTCAACACGGTGGGGTGGGTAAAGAGTTCCCTGCATCAGGACGACTCCGGGTACGGACTCGTTATGGCGTTGTTTGGCGTGGGTGCTGCCATCACGGCATTCTTGATCGGGAGCTTAGACAAAAGCAAGACCCGTGCTTTGTCGCTCATCGGGGGCGCGTTACTGGTAGGCGTTTCCATCAGTTTCGCCAACTTTGTATCCTTCAACGGGCTGTTGGTGTTATGGGTGTTTGCCGGTATCGGGCAGACCTTGGCCGACCTCCCCTCGGAGACATTGATCGGCGAAAACATTCATGCCGACGATCAAGCCAAGGTGTACGGCTCTCACTTCGCCTTCTCTCATCTCTGGTGGTTTATCGGCTATCCCTTCGCGGGATTCTTGGGAACAGCTTTTCCCGACCGCTCGTTCCTTTACGGCGGCATCCTCACCATCGCGCTGGCTATTCTCGCCGTCGTGGTGTTCAAGCCGCGTGTTAGATCTTAGCCCCAGCGTGCTGGACTTTACCTTACGCGTGTAAGTGCATCTAAACAATGTGAAAGTTAACTTGTTATACCATGGTCGGCCGTCCGATGAAATTAATATATATATATTATGGCGCACGATCACAGTTCACGCGATCACAGTTCCTATGATCATCCCTCCCACGATCATACTTCGCATTCACATAAACACAATGAACACCAGTTACACGATCACGGGCCGGGGGGACACTCCGGCCACATGGATCATACCGGTCATATGGGCCACATGGGAAACCTGCAGCAGAAGTTTTGGATTTCACTTATCCTATCCATCCCCATTCTTTTGATGTCTTCATTCATGGGAATCACGTTGCCATTTCAGGTATCTTTTGCCGGTTCCGATTGGATCGTTTTGATTCTTGCTTCCGTATTGTTTTTTTACGGGGGAACGCCCTTTTTACAAGGGGCCAAGATGGAGTTAAAGGAGCGGAATCCAGCCATGATGACGCTCATATCGATGGGCATTACAGTGGCATATCTCTACAGCGTGTACGCGTTCATATCAAACCATTTTCTCCCTTCCGCTGCACCTCGAATGGATTTCTTTTGGGAACTGGCTACCCTGATCGTGATTATGTTGCTGGGGCATTGGATCGAGATGAGGGCAGTGGGTAACGCGGGAAACGCCTTGCAGAAGATGGCTGAGCTCCTTCCGGGGAGTGCCCATATCGTGGATGAAAACGGAGCTGTCTCGGATGTAGACCTTAAGCAAATACGAGTGGGGCAGCACGTGGTAATTCATGCAGGAGAAAAAATCCCCACGGACGGGAAAGTGATAGAAGGGAACAGCACCGTGAACGAATCGATGGTGACGGGTGAAGCCAAAGGCGTAAAGAAGAGCGAGGGCGACAAAGTAATCGGA
>JAAYTC010000389.1 GCA_012518155.1 Bacteroidales bacterium
GTCATGGTTGTTTTTATCGCACGAGGCAGCCATTAACGCGCTGACCGCCGTTATGAAAAAGAAAAAATTGAAAGTGGGTTTCATACGCTTCATTTGTTATTGGATTTATTTTCTTAAACGATCTGTTTTCTTTATCGATCTGTATTGTCAAAATTTACATGCCCTGTTTCAAGCAAGATCTACATGCCCTGCTTCCAGCAGAATTTACATTCCCTGTTTCAAGCAGGATCTACATGCCCTGCTTCCAGCAGAATTTACATTCCCTGTTTCAAGCAGGATCTACATGTCATAATTCCCGGCCGATCTATATAATATAGATGTTCCTTGTGAGGGAAATGTTGCATCGTCACCATTAAAAAACGTTATAATCAGAAGGTAGCCTTTGAAATGACGCGAAAGCAAGAGGTTTTCGTCCCGGTTTTAAGCGGCACCCTCTCAAATGATAAAATTAATGCCTATTTTTGTAGCTCGATTCTGTGTATAAATCTATATACAAATCGGTTTTGGTATCACCTTTTAAATGTGTCTGCTGGAATGAGAAAATGGCGTATTGAAGATTCGGAAGAACTTTATAACATTAACGGTTGGGGGAACGGGTACTTCTCCATTAACGATAAGGGCCACGTGCAAGTCACCCCTCGCAAACAGGGAGAAAACGGCGTGGACTTGAGCGACTTGATGCGGGAGCTTTACCTGCGCGACGTGGTTGCCCCGGTATTGATTCGATTCCCCGAAATACTGGATAACCGGATCGAGAAGATATCAAACAGCTTTGCCATCGCGGCGAAGGAGTACGAGTACAAGGCCAAAAACTACATCGTTTACCCCATTAAGGTAAACCAGATGCGGCAGGTGGTGGAGGAGATCGTGGCCAGCGGGAAGCGATTTAATATTGGCCTGGAGGCAGGCTCTAAACCCGAACTGCATGCCGTGCTCGCGATCAACACGGAGAGCAACTCGCTTATTGTCTGCAACGGTTACAAGGACGAGAGTTACCTGGAGCTGGCACTGCTGGCAAAGAAGATGGGAAAGCAGGTATTTATCGTGGTGGAAAAACTGAACGAGCTGTCGCTCATCATCGAGATAGCCAAGCGGCTGAAGGTACGTCCCAACCTGGGAATCAGGGTAAAACTGGCCAGCTCCGGCAGCGGCAAGTGGGAAGAGTCGGGAGGCGACGCCAGCAAGTTCGGACTCAACTCGAGCGAGTTGCTGGAGGCGATGGAGATTCTTCAGAAGAACAAGATGGGCGACTGTTTCCGGTTGATCCATTTTCATATTGGCAGCCAGATCACCAAGATACGACGCATCAAAACGGCCCTCCGTGAAGCGGCACAATTTTACGTGCAGCTCCACGCGATGGGCTTCAACATCGAACTGGTGGACATCGGTGGGGGATTGGGCGTGGATTACGACGGTACCCGTTCTTCGTTTACCGAAAACAGCATCAACTACTCTATTCAGGAGTACGTGAACGACTCGGTGGCCACTTTCGTGGACGCGGCCAACAAGAACGACCTGCCTCATCCTAACATCATCACCGAGTCGGGACGCGCGCTCACGGCGCACCACTCGGTATTGGTGTTCGAGGTGTTGGAAACCGCCACGCTCCCCGAGTGGTCCAACGATCAGGACATTCAGGAGGACGACCACGAGCTGGTAAAAGAACTCTACAAGATATGGGATTCCCTCACGCAGCCGCGCATGCTGGAATCATGGCACGACGCGCAACAGATACGGGAGGAGTCGCTCGACCTGTTCAGCTTGGGGATGCTCGACCTGAAGACACGCGCGCAAGTGGAACAACTCTACTTTTCCATCGCCCGGCAGATTAACGTCACCAGTAACCGGGCTAAACACGCGCCCGAGGAGCTGCGCCAGCTGGCCACCTTGCTGCCCGATAAATACTTCTGCAACTTCTCGCTGTTTCAATCACTTCCCGACTCGTGGGCGATTGACCAGGTATTTCCCATCATCCCGATCGATCGCTTGGAAGAGCGACCCGACCGGACGGCCACGCTACAGGATATCACGTGCGACTCCGACGGGAAGATAAACAACTTCGCTTCGCAGGATGGATTTCGTTCGAGTTACCTCCCGGTGCACTCGATCAAGAGAAACGAACCCTACTACATCGGCGTTTTCTTGGTGGGCGCCTACCAAGAGATATTGGGCGACCTGCATAACCTGTTCGGGGATACCAACGTGGTGCATGTCTCTACCAGCGAAACGGGCTACAAGATCGATCAAATAATCGACGGCGAATCGGTGGCCGAAGTGCTGGAATACGCGCAATACAGCCCCAAGAAGCTGGTACGCACGGTAGAAACGTGGGTAATGAGCTCGGTAAAACAAGGAAAGATCTCGGTGGAGGAGGGGAAAGAGTTTTTATCGAACTACCGCTCGGGCTTGTACGGGTATACCTACCTGGAGTAAACGTCTTCTATAGATTCAATAACACTCCTCCATGCTACACTCTTCGCCCACCCGTTCAAACTCGATGGTGCCATGCTGTATCCCTTGGGCGTAGAGTTTCTCGCGGATCAGGAGCTTCAGCTGCTGTTGCTCTCCCATCGAAAGCGGTTCCACGAGCACCACGTGGGCAGTCAACACGTTATACTCCCCGTCCACCGACCAGGCATGGAGGTCGTGCACCCCTCCCACCCCATCGATCGACAAGATGGATTGCTTTACCTCCGACAGGTCGATCTCAAGGGGGCTTCCTTGCAGGATGATATGTAAGCTTTGGCGAATATTACGATACACGTTGAACAGGATATACAGGGCAATCGCGATCGACAGCAGCGGGTCGATAAAGGGGGCATCCACGAAATACATGATCCCGGCACCCACGAGCACCGCCAGCCAACCGAGCACATCTTCTAACAGGTGCAACGAAACCACTTTTTCGTTGATCGAACTTCCCTTTCTCAATCTCAAAACGGCCAGCCCGTTAACCACCACGCCCAGCACGGCCAGCAAAAGCATTCCCTCCACGTTGGGTTGCTGTGGATTGAACAGGCGCGGAATCGCGTGCACCATGATCAGCACGCTTCCCACGAGAAGGATAACCGAGTTGATGACCGCGCCCAATAGCGAGAACCGCTTGTAGCCGTAAGTGAACTCCTTGGTACGGGGTTTCTTGGCAACCTTTTGGAAATACCACGCCAGCCCGAGCGATATGCTGTCGCCCAGGTCGTGCACGGCATCCGACAAAATAGCCACGCTGTTTGTCAGTATTCCTCCCACGAACTCGATGATCGTGAAACTCAGGTTCAGGAAAAATGCCGTCTTGATGTTTTTCACATCTCCATGCTGATGATCGTGATGATGGGTATGCATTGCTGTTTGTTCCTAATAGATTATAACAACGATGAAAAAAGAAAGTTTTTTTCACACCCGATTTAACACCGTTACATGGTTTTCAGGGGAAAATGGTGTAAATTTGCTCCATGAAGAAGTCTGACAGTTACATACTCGATAAAATTAAAAAAATCGTTACGGAAAAAGAACCTTCCGCGAAAGTTTTTCTATACGGTTCTCGTTCCAGAGGAACTGCTCGGGAAAATTCCGATTGGGATATTCTAATCTTGCTGGATAAAGACCCTATAAGCATTGACTTAGAACGGAGCATAACATTTCCACTTTATGATTTGGAGTTTGATTTAGGTGAGATAATCAGCCCAACTATTTACAGTGAAAAAGAATGGGGTCAAAAATATAAATTCACCCCCTTCTATAACAATATTATAAAAGAGGGGAAACTATTATGACGGAATACAATCCAGAAGATTATATACAATACAGGATTACACGGGCACGAGAGACCATGAAAGAGGTTCGAATGCATATTGAGAATGAATTCTGGAATACCGCGGTGAACAGAATGTACTACGCTTGCTTTTATGCAGTAAGTGCATTGCTTTTAAGAGATAATATCGAGGCTAAAAGTCATTCAGGTGCTCGCTATCAATTTGGACAACATTTTGTAAAAACCGGTAAAGTAAATAGAGAATTAGGTCGTCATTATACTGAGCTTTTCGATAAAAGGTTGAAAAGCGACTACAACGATTTTTTCACAAACGATCGAACCTCTGTTTTAGAATTATACACCAACTCCATGTCTTTTATTGAAACTATAGAATATTTACTGTATAAATAGCCAACAATCCTAACATGAAACAGTACAATGCATTGATTATCGCGATGCTTATCATCGCGTCGTGTAACGTAAAAAAAGAAGAGGTGACTATCACGAAGCAATCTGATTTTCCCGCGCCCCCGGTCGCGGAAGTAATTCCTGACACGTTCAACAACTTCGGGCAGGAACGAATCGACTCCTATTTTTGGATGAGAGACAAGAACAACCCCAAAGTAATCGAGTACTTAACAGCCGAAAACGCGTACACCGATACAGTGATGGCCTCCACGAAGGAATTGCAGGAGTCGATCTACAACGAGATCGTGGGGCGGATGAAGGAGGACGACGAAACGTACCCCTCCTTCCGGGACGGGTATTTCTATTACAGCCGTACCGAACAGGGAAAGCAGTACCGCACCTATTGCCGGCGCAAAGGTACAATGGAGGCACCCGAGGAGGTTATCTTCGATCTCAATAAAATGGCCGAAGGAAAACCGGCGTTTATATTCCGCGGGTATTCCATCAGCCCTGATAACAGCAAGGCGGCTTACTTTTATAACGAAACGGGCTCATACGCCGAGTTCACGTTAAAAATCAAAGACCTTGCCTCGGGGCAGGACGTGGGGTTCTACGTGGACGGGGCGGCTTCCGTGGCATGGGCTAACGACAGCAAGACGTTGTTTTACGGCTTGACAGATGAAACCTTACGGCCCAACAAGATCTACCGCCGGATGTTGAACGAGCCCTCGGGCGAACTGGTGTATGAAGAGACGGACGTCCGTTTCCGCGCGTACGTGTACGGCAGCAAAACCAAAGAATACATTTTTATTGGCAGTTCGAGTTCCACCACCTCCGAAGAACGGTATATCCCGGCCGACCGGCCCGCGGAATCGTTCAAGGTGTTCCTTCCCCGGGTGCAGGACGTGGAGTACAGCGTGTACCCGCATAAAGAGAAATTCTTCGTCCGCTACAAAGACAAGGAGCACCTCAACGGCATGATCTACGAGGTTCCCCTTGCAAGCCACGAAGACCGCTCGACCTGGAAAATGTACCTTCCCCACGACAGCGAGGTGCGGGTAGAGGGGATCGATGTGCTGCAGGATTGGGTGTCGCTGGAATTGCGCAGGAACGGGCTGACTGAAATACAGGTGAAGCCGTCGTCGGGCAGCGGTGAAGCAATCATCATCGCCTTCCCGGAACCGGTCTACTCGGCATGGCTCAGCGGCAATCCCGAGTACGGCGCCACCACCTTCCGGTACTCCTACACTTCGCTGAACCGCCCCACCACTCTTTACCAGTACGACATCGCGACGGGCGAGACCGATAAGTTAAAGGAACAGGAGATCCCTTCGGGATTTAACCCGGACGATTATACCGTGGAACGGTTATGGGCGACCGCGCCCGATGGGGTGCAGGTGCCGATGGCCATCGTGTACAAGAAAGGGATAAAGAAAGATGGCAGCAACCCCACGCTGCTCTACTCTTACGGGAGCTACGGCAGCAGCTCCGACGTGAACTTCAGTGCCAGTATGTATAGCCTGATCGATCGTGGCTTCCTGTTTGCCATCGCGCAGATCCGGGGAGGAAGCGACCTCGGCGAACAGTGGTACGAAGACGGCAAGCTGTTGAACAAGAAGAATACTTTTACCGACTTCATCGCTTGCAGCGAACACTTGATTGACGCGGGGTATACTTCACCGGAAAAGTTGACCGCCATGGGCGGCAGTGCCGGCGGACTGTTGATGGGTGCCGTGGTGAACGAGCGACCCGACCTCTACCAGGCCATCGTGTCGCAAGTGCCTTTCGTGGACGTGATCAACACCATGCTCGACGACACCCTGCCGCTCACCACGGGTGAGTACGAGGAGTGGGGCAATCCCAACGAGGAGGAGTATTACAACTACATCCTCTCCTACTCGCCCTACGACAACATCAAGGCGCAAGACTACCCGCACATGCTGGTCACGGGCGGCATCAACGACTCGCAGGTGCTTTTCCACGAGCCGACCAAGTACGTGGCCAAGCTTCGCTCGATGAAGACCGATGACAATATCGTGTTGCTGCACATGAACATGGATTCGGGACACGGCGGGGCGACGGGACGGTACGACGGCATCAAGGATACCGCGTTCGAGTTTGCTTTCCTTCTGAACCGCGTCGGGATCAACGAATGATGCAAGATTCATGCGCTGCGTTGCTTTACGGCTAAATCTCTCGACTAACAATGTTTCGTGACCCGTTAGCGATTAACAGGCTATCTGATAAATAACTCACTTCGCTCAAACAGCTTATCAGATTACGCCTCTTCCATCGAACGGGTACCCCACGTAAAAATTTACAGGTCTTCGAGATTTAGCCGTAAGATACCCATCAGTCCGTACAAAAGTTTTGTATGGAAGGAACTGAAAACATAGCGGATCGATATACGTTATAATAAGGTCAACCAATTCAATGAACGTGCCGGAGGGAACAGCGGCTCAAAACATGAATAGTATGATCCAAATCAAACGTGTATATGAACAAAGGGGCGAGGAAGATGGTTATCGAATATTGATAGACCGGCTTTGGCCCCGCGGTGTCTCGAAAGAAAAGGCGGGGGTGGATCTTTGGTTGAAAGAGATCGCCCCTTCCACAGAGTTGCGAAAATGGTACGGGCACGACCCCGAGAAATGGGACGAGTTCAAAAAACGATACCGGAAGGAGCTTGCCGATAATAAAGAACTTATAAAACAGATCGCCGATCTTGAAAAAGAGCACGGTAAAGTGACGTTGCTCTTCGCGGCCAAGGAGAAAGAGTACTCCCAAGCGGTCGTGTTGATCGATTTGTTAAAATAAACTCCAAAAGAAACATGAGAGGACTCCCGTTGCATTGGAAGATCGTCATTGGCATGGCACTGGGAATTTTGTTTGGGCTACTAATGACGCTTTTCAGCTGCGGAAAAGAGTTAGTGAACGACTGGATCGCCCCGTTCGGGGTAATTTTCATCCGGTTATTGAAGTTAATCGCCATCCCGTTAATATTCACGTCGCTCGTGAAAGGGATATCCGACCTGAAAGACATTTCAAGCTTCAAGCACATCGGGATTCGTACCGTGATCCTTTATATTAGCACCACCATCATCGCCATCACCATCGGGCTGTTGCTCGTGAACACGATCCAACCCGGCGAAGGCATGTCGCGAGAAACCGTGGAACAGCTAACGGTCACTTACGCCTCAGACGAGACCATCACTTCTAACATACGCGCGGCCATCACGCATGAGCCTAAACCGCTCGACTTCTTGGTGGACATGGTGCCGGATAATATATTTACCGCGTTCGGCAACAACTCGCTGATGCTGCAGGTTATTTTCTTCTCGATTATCTTCGGGATTTGCATGCTACTCATTTCCCACGATAAGGCGAGGCCGGTTAGCCTACTCATCGACGGCTTGAACGAGATTATCCTAAAAATGGTGAACCTTATCATGCAGATCGCCCCCTTCGCGGTGTTTGCCCTCTTGGCGCAAATAATTGCCAATACCGACAACATGGAGATCTTGGTAAAGTTGCTCAATTACGGGATGACCGTGCTGCTGGGATTAATCGCTATGATCGCCTTTTACGTGATAGTGGTCTACTTCTACACGGGCCGGTCGCCCAAATGGTTCTTAAGCGGGATAGCCCCGGCCCAGTTATTGGGCTTTTCCACCAGCTCAAGCGCGGCCACGTTGCCCGTCACCATGGAGCGAGTAACTGATCATCTGGGAGTGGACAACGAAGTGTCGAGTTTCGTCCTGCCCGTGGGTGCCACGGTCAACATGGACGGCACGAGCCTCTACCAAGCCGTGGCAGCAGTCTTTATTGCACAAGCCCTGCATATCCCACTGGATTTCGGTGATCAGCTCACCATCGTCCTAACCGCCCTGTTAGCGTCCATCGGCTCTGCTGCCGTACCCGGAGCAGGCATGGTGATGCTGGTCATCGTGCTGGAATCGATCGGAATCCCGGCCGATAAACTGGCCATCGGAATCGCGCTGATTTTCGCGATCGACCGCCCGCTGGATATGTGTCGTACCGTCATCAATATCACGGGCGATGCCATGGTATCGGTTGTCGTGGGAAAATCACTCGGGAAATTGCATCCAAGCGACACACCGGACCAGTTAAATAGGTAATTCAAGCTTCACGTGCTCGACATGTACAACTTCAACAAGTAATCTCGTACGCGCTTACACCTTAACAAGAAGGGACTTTCCGTCATGAAATATCAACATATTCTCCTGCTTTTCACGGCTCTTGTTTCTTGCCTCACTGTCGCGGCGCGAGGCTCTACTTTTGAACTAAATGAACACCCTGATCTCCTCCAAAAAGAAAAACCAACTCCCCTAAACCGGAGAGACTCCGTATCTTTGCGCGACCAAGGTTTTCCGATTATCCACTCGGGAGGCTTCCTCGTGCAGGCGAACGACTCTTCTTTCCTCTTGGAGGAGCTGGTGGTGAGCGCGTACCATATCGATTCTCGTTTGAGCCGGGTACCGGGAAGCATCTCCGTACTCTCGGGCGAGGAGATCCGGGTGGGCGATGCGAACAACTTTGCCCACGTCCTCCACGCCATACCGGGCATCTACATGCATAGCGGCACGTACGCTACCAGCCGTATCATTATCCGGGGCGTGGGCAGCCGCACGCCTTATAACACCAACCGTATAAAATCGTACCTCAACGATATCCCCATCACCTCGTCCGATGGGATCTCTTCACCGGAGGACGTCGACCTGCTGGACATCAGCCGGATGGAGGTGATCAAGGGGCCGGCATCGGCTCTCTACGGTTCGGGACTGGGTGGGAACATCAACCTGTATACTCCCTCCGTGGCCCGTACCACCTTACAGGCAACGTTGCAGCACGGGAGCTTTAATACCACGAAGGCGGCCGCGGGCGGAAGTTGGCACAAGGGCGAGTTTGGCTTGTGGGGAAACCTGTCGCACGTTCATTCGGACGGTTTTCGAGAGAATAACCTATTCAAACGCACCTCCCTGCTCTCGTCTGGTTCATGGAAGCAACCCGCCTACACGCTGGAGTACACGGTGCTGCTGATGGACCTGGAGGCAGGCATCCCGAGTTCCATCGGAAAGACGCTCTACGAGACGAATCCACGGGCGGCCGCGGCAAACTGGAACGAAGTGAAAGGATTCAAGGCGTACCGACGAGCCATCGGCGGCATCACGTTGACAAATCGATTCTCGAACCGGTGGGATAACCGGTTGACCCTCTTCGGGAGGGGGACCGACAGCTACGAGCGGCGGCCATTCAATAATTTGGACGACGGCACGTCGGGAGGCGGCCTCCGCGAGAAGCTCACGTATCACGGCGACCGGTGGGACGCGCTGTTGGGCTTGGAGTGGATGAGCGACGCGTACCGCTGGGAGATGGAACTGGAGGGCGATCTGATCAACAAGAACAGGGAAAGACGGAACCACACGAACCTCTTCGGGATGGTGTACTGGCGGCCCAACGACCGGTGGAATGTCTCGTTGGGGGGCGCGACGAACAAGGTGGATTACCGGTTAACAGACCTGTTCTCGAAGAATGGAAACCAAAGCGGGAGCCGCTCTTTTCCGATGATTTTTTCACCGCGCCTTGGAGTAAACTACGCACCCTCCTCCGGGCTGGCACTCTATGCCTCGGCGGGACACGGCTTCTCGATGCCTTCTCCCGAGGAGACGCTCCTTCCCGAGGGGGATATCAACGAATCACTAAAACCGGAACAGGGCATGCAGTACGAGGCGGGCATCCGCTTGAGCTTGTTCAATAACGCCACGGGGCTGGAGGCCGCGGTGTATCGGATCGACCTGGACGACCTGCTGGTGACCAAACGGGTGACCGAAGATATCTTCACGGGGATCAACGCGGGACGAACCCGCCACACCGGCGTGGAGCCGACACTGCAGCAACGGTTATTTCAACTTCCGTCGTTTCCCGGCACCCTTCATCTGAGTGCCAACTATACCTATTCACGAAATAAATTCATCGATTTCGAGGAGGATGGCAATGTCTATGATGGTAACCGGCTTCCCGGTGTTCCTTCCACCATGGCCAGGGGAACCCTTCAATGGCGTCCACTGCCTTTGGTGCAGGTTGAAGCGCGCCTGCAGCACGTCGGCCCGCAATATATCGACGATGCCAACACGGTGAAGAACGAGCCGTACTCGCTGTGCGACCTGAAAGCGTCATACCTTATTCCTACACCCTCGATGGGCGAATTTGAACTCTTCGCCGGGGTAAACAATATTACTAACACCCACTACTCCCCCATGCTCACGGTCAACGCGCTCGCTTTTGGTAACGCCGAACCCCGCTACTATTACCCCGGCATGTCACGTCACTATTACGCTGGGGTTAATTGGAAGTTTTAACCTTTAGCCCCGTCCGCAATCGGACAAGAGGGTTCGGAATCGGACACCACAATCATCCCGTAATAACTCATAATCAATATTTTAAATTTATGGCACGTGCTTTGTTTCTATTATAACACAAAGTAACGGGGTCGGGAAATATGCAAAAACAACGCTGTCTACAGTTCTCTACCCACACACAAAAAATAGTAACGTTCTATGGATAGAAAAATTCCCAAAGAGGTGCTTCGATCAGAAAAAAGGAAGCGATGGATGAAGACCGGTGCCATTATTCTTGGTTCCGTCGGCGTAATCGCGCTCATCATCTTCCTGCTGCGCGACAGCATTTCACTCGATAACCTGCAACTCTCCTCGGTGGACAAGGGCAGCATCGAGGTCTCGGTGAGCGCGTCGGGAAAAGTGGTGCCCGCTTTCGAGGAGACGGTGATCGCTCCCATCGAAAGCCGCATCGTGAAAGTGTTCAAAAAGGCGGGGGA
>JAAYTC010000390.1 GCA_012518155.1 Bacteroidales bacterium
GCACGGCCATGGCCATACAACAACACATCGTCATACAACAAGGGGTGCTGCAATTATTGAAAAGGGGTAATGCTAATTGGTTCATCGTTTCTTTTTTACTTATTGATCATTGATCCGACACTATTTCCTCTGTTTTATTGATTCCACCGAAAGGTTTGCTTTGCTTGGGTTTTTTCGACTCAACCGAATTGTTTATATTGAATTGATAACCCTGTATACTGTCCAACCATTTCTTCTTGTATATTATTTATAAAAAAACTCTCCCGGTATTTGGTTGTACCGGGAGAGTTCCATATCGAGTGAATGCCTATTTTCTCGCTTCTATCCATTTCCCACACAACCTTGCTTTACGAGCATACACATGCCCATACAAGTACAGCAACAGCACGTGTTGAAGGACCCGTTTCCGGTTGCGCGATATGGATTGTATCTTTTCACAAATATTCTGTTTTGCATCGAAAAAATTGCATTTACGTTATACAACGCCAAAGTTAGCGCGATTGTTTTCATATTTCCAAAAAAATCACGCTGTTTTTTTTCGATTTTATCTTTTATGTCCGGAGAAAGCGGGGGAGTGTTGCCGCTATCTTTCAGATCTGCAGTTGTATCGTATATCGGAGTACCGATGAGGTTTTTGATGTTGATCGAAAAGAGACTCGATGCCCGGCGGTGGTTGACGCGCCAGTTGACTCCCACATCGGCATAAACCCAAGGTGGGAACTGTTCCTCGAATGCCCGGCGTTCTTGAAAAGTGAACTTAACGAAGTGGATTGGCGGCGACTCCTCCGAGCGTCATTATACCTGTCGATTTCTTTTGATTTATTTCAACAGTTGTTTAAATAGCCACTCGTTTTTCTGTTGTTGCTGTTCGGGGAATGTCCAGTGCTGGGTCTCCGGAAACAGGTGCAACTCTTTCGGCGCGGTGATCACGTTGTAGGCAGAGTACATCGAGGTGGGAGGGCACACGTTATCGTTATATCCCCACGTGTACCAGCCGGGTACCTTCACGAAGCGTGCGAAGTTCACCACATCGTAATACTTTGAGGTCTCTATTTTCTCCGGTTTATTGGTGAATTCGTTAAGGAACATATGAGGCCATCCCCCGGCACGGTCGTGGAGATAACCGGTAAGGTCCGACAGGGCGGGATAAATGGCTGCAAGGTACTTGATCCGGCTATCCAGTGCGGCAGTAATGATGGAGAGGGCTCCCCCTTGGCTTCCCCCGGTTACCGCGATATCCTCCCCGTTAAATGAATCGAGCGACTCGATGAAGTCCACCGCCCTCACGCACCCGAGGTACACTCGTTTGAAGTAATAATTATCTTTATCATCGAGGTTGGCTGTTTGGTAACCGTCGAGGGCACCGGCTCGCAAGTTGTCATAAACGTGTTGGGGAAGATTCACCGGGATACCGTGGATACCAATTTGAAAGGTAATAACTCCCTTTTCGGCACTCCATGAGTCGCCGTAGTAAGGGCGCACACCCGCTCCAGGAACATGCAAGATCGCGGGGTATTTACCGTCGGATTTTGGTTTAGAGAGAATCCCATAGATTTTACCCTTTATATTGTCGATACTCACGTGATAGACATCCACTTTATCGGTGCATCGTTCAGGCAGTAGCGTCATCACGGGTCTAATGGGCACCTTGGCGAGTTCCCCTTTGGCATTTTCCCAGAACTCTTCGAAATCGGCTGGTAGCGTGGTGGTCGGCTCTATCTCATTGGGCGAGAATCCTACGATGGCATAGGAGGAATAGGTTTTTCCCTCCACTACAACCGAGGCGCTGCATTGCAAGAAGCCCGGCTCGTTGAACCGTTTGGCCTTCACCGTGGTGAATTCTTTATCGAGCTTGATGATCCCTTCGTCCCAGAGAGTCATTTTTTCAGGTCCCACGCTATAACGGACTTCAATACCTTTCAAGGGGACATTGTCACGTAACACGGAAATCGTGAACTCGGCTTGTTGTCCTTTTTCGTAGGTCCAATCGGCCTTATTGGGCGAGACGATCACCTGCACCAGCTGCCTCGCGGGTTGCGCGACACTCTGAAGACAAAGTGTGGAGATGACTACAACAAATAAAAATAATCGATTCTTCATTTTAGACAGTTAATTTGACAATTGATTTAATTATAGAATGGTAGCATAAATTTGGTTCAACGAAATAGTTAATGGGCGAGGAAAATTTCGATCACCGGTATCTCCACGTCCGGCTTGATCACCGGCAACCGTAGGTTCAAATCATCCTCCGTGGCGATGCTTCCCTGCATGTGATGCCCGTAGGGTGCCGTGATCCGGATTTCCGACGCGTCGTGGAGAAACTGCGCGTACTTTACCTTCCCTTTGTAGCCCGGCAGTCGGAAATTGGTGATCGGGTAATCCAGCAGGTGAATGTACAAACGATGAGTGGTCGGGTTATAGGTAAGGATGGAGTGTTCAGGTACTTCGAACTCTTCGGGTGCCTGCGTGCAGCCGTAGATCGCCCGGCCGTGGAATTTCATCCACTCGCCCATTTCGGCCAACGCCTTGTCGGCACGAGGATCGAACATCCCCCTCGCGGTGGGCCCCACGTTCAAAAGCAGGTTCCCTCCCTTGCTCACCGACTCGATCAGGAGTCCCAGAAGTTGACGATTGTCTTTCCACGTTTGCTCGTCCCGGTGATATCCCCACGACCCGGAAAAGGTCTGGCAGGTCTCCCAAGGAATTTTTTCACCGTCTATCTCCGGCCAACTTTGCACTTTGAACTGCTCCGGCGTGGTAAAATCCCATCCGCCCCAATACTCCTTGAGGTCGGCCCGATCGTTCACGATGATCCCGGGCTGGAGTTCACGCACCATCTTCATCAACTCCACTGAGCCCCAGTCGTCC
>JAAYTC010000391.1 GCA_012518155.1 Bacteroidales bacterium
AAATTTGCATGGAAAACGGGGTAGAGATGTGGATCGTGAATGGGCAACGCCCCAATTATATCATCAACGCGATGGGCAACAGGATTCCGTTTACTCGCTTCGTCAAAAAACAGTAACGCGCCTTTTCGGTCGTCACTTGGCAACGTTTGAGCAACCTCAACGCTAGTTGTTCGATGCGCGCTGCTAATTCTTAACTACTAATTCTTAATTTTTAATTTAGTGAAACAAGGATTTATTGGATTCGGTAACTTGGCGAAGGCGGTGTACCGGGGATTAAAAGAAGAGAAAAACATGGAGTTTGCCTACTTCGACCTAAGCCGAAAAGAGGTGAACATACCCTATTTTGAGGAGATGGGACACCTGCTTGTTTTCGCGGACGTGATCTGGCTGACGGTAAAGCCACAGGATTTGGGTAACGTATTAACACGGCTAAAACAACACGATATATCAGGGAAGACAATTGTCTCGCCGGTTGCAGGGAAACCCATCGCTTATATCGAGCAGTTCTTGGGAAAAGAGCAACGCGTGGTGCGTATTATGCCCAACCTGGCTATGGCATACCGCAAGTCTGTAACCGCTTTCGCTACCAATCAACCAGGCAACAGGGAAGCCATGAAAATATACGAACTATTGGGTAAATTAGGCAAAGTGGTGGAACTAGAAGAGAGCGGGTTCGACCTTTTTACTTCTGTTTTTGGAAGCGGTCCCGCCTTCATCCTGGCTTTTATTCAAATATTTAAGGACAAAATGCAAGAGTTCAACCTTCCCGGTTCCCTCCTTGATGAGCTCTTACTGGAACTCACCCGGGGCACCACGGACTATTTCGCCCAAAACCAGCAACAGTACAGCATCGAAGAGCTTATTCAAAACATCACGAGTAAGGGAGGAACTACCCAAGCAGGGTTAGAGTACTTCCGCACCCACGAGATAGGGAAACACTTTGAAGGAGTGCTTGATGCTGCCCGTGACCGCTCGGCAGAAATGAGCCGCAACGGCAACGGTTAAGTTAAACCATCCGGATAACATATGTACGAATTAACTTAGCCGGGAGGAGACAGCGGTATAGGACGTGGATACTCGCGTACTGTTTAATTTTTCTCCTCCTTTGCCTTAAAAGCAATGGCATAATAGCGGATCTGCTTGATTACTGAAAGCAGTCCGTTGGAACGGGTAGGCGAAAGATGCTCGGTAAGTCCAATCTCTTTCATAAAACGCAGGTCGGTATTGATAATTTCATCGGGAGTACGCCCGCTGAACACCTTTAACACCAACGCCAGCAATCCTTTAACAATCAGCGCATCGCTCTCGGCGTGAAAGTAGAGCCTCCCCTCACGGTATTCAGTCTGCAGCCATACCCGGCTCTGGCACCCTTTTATTATATTTTCTGGCGTCTTGTACACTTCATCAAGTGGTTCAAGGGCATTGCCCTGCTCAATGATGTAGGCGTACTTATCCATCCAGTCGCCATATATACTAAACTCGTCTATAATCTCTTGTTGTACTTGGTCTATTGTTTGCATTTTCTTACTATTTTTTAAGAGGCATTCGAACCATCAAGCCATGGATTTAACCAGTCCAAAACAAGTTATAACTGTCGGGTTTGAACAGGTCCACCCAACTTACCCGGGCGATTCGGTGTAAATCACCTCCATCACTGTTTGTCCGGATGCCTTCAAGCTATTCCGGTCGATATTTCGCATATCATCCCGAAGGGTATGCCAATGCGGGCCAAACCCGGTACGGGTATCTGTTTTTAAATTAATAATATTCACGCTCGGGGCCCGGTTATGTTGATTCACGGGCAAATGATCGTCCGTGATATATCCTCCATGTTTAGGGAGAAAATAATTACCGTATCCCATTTTCGCGGCGGTACTCCACACTTTTTCGACGATGTTTGACGCGTATTGTACCGAGTAGCCCTCTTGCATGAAGGTAGCCCCGCCCGCGCCCACCATATCGAGCAGGATGCCATACGATGCCGTGTAATTCTCCACATGGGGTTGCTCCGACCAGTAGCGGGATCCCACGCACCACCAATCGCCCTGCACCCACTTGTCGCTAAACGATGGTTGGCCCCAATCCTCCAGGTCGAAAAAGATAATATCTACTCCTACCGCGGTGGGTTGATGTTGCAGTTGACGGGCAATTTCGAGAAGTACTCCCACCCCGCTCGCTCCATCGTCGGCCCCGGCAATGGGTTGATGCTGCCTCGTGGGCTCGGCCTCCTCGTCGGCGTACGGGCGAGAGTCCCAGTGCGCGAAAAGCAATACCCGCTTCTCTTTCTCGGGAAAGTAACGAGCGATAATATTGCGGAGGGGTAAATTTCGACCATCGTAATGTGTTACCTCAGCTTTTTGCTCTATCACCTCGGCTCCAAACTCGTTGAGCTTGACCACCAACCAATCACCACAGGCGGCGTGTTCGGCTGTTCCCGGCACCCTAGGCCCAAACGCCACTTGCGCGGCGACGAACGTGTAGGCACTGTCGGTATTAAAACGAGGAGAGCGTTGTATATAAAGTTCAGGGGCTATCACGTTTTTAGAAGATTGGCAGGAGTTACACGATACGGTCAGCAGTGCCCCGGTCACTAAAAGCATTATGTATAATGAGAATAATCTCACACGATTCATACTCGTTATATTTATCGTCATTAGTCGTCACACGGAATCCCAGAATGTTTCGATATTCCACGTTACCGGTTCCAGATTTATCTTCGTTAGTTGTTGTACTGCATCCCTTGCTGTCCAAAATTAGTCGCTAAGCGGTATGCCGACAACGGGAGAAGTGTATTTATCAACTTTAAAATTCACGTGTTGCGCTGGAACGAGTAGTCGGCAATACCGATATTCCGGTAGGTTTCCCTCAATGCCTCCTCATCGTCAGAGATTACCAGTAATTTATCTCCCGCGTGAAGTTCAGTTTGGCCGGTGGGCACGAAAAAGCGTTTCCCTCGTTTTATCATCACCACCAGCGTTTTATCCGGCAATGGCATCTCTATCAAGTTTTTCCCGTACTCCAAGGTCTTCTCGGTGATGAGTATCTCCGTCATGGCCGACTTGATATCTTCGGCAAATTCCACGTCGAACTCTTCCAGTGCCTTATCGTCGTTTGGCTTTTCGGCGAGTCCCAACCAGCGCGCCACCATGGGCAACGAAGTTCCTTGTACGAGTAACGATACGAGGGTAATAACGAACACCACGTTAAATATCCAACGCGCGTGAGGTATTCCAGCCGCCAGCGGGAGGATAGCGAAAATGATGGGAACCGCGCCCCTCAATCCTACCCAAGAGACGTATAGCTTATCCTTGAAACCCACCCGTCGGAACGGGATGAGCGTGAGAAAAACGGTAATCGGCCGACCCAAAACGATCAGGAAAACCGAGATAAGGAGAGCGGGTACCAGCACGTCGACCAGCTCGCTTGGATTAACAAGCAGTCCCAGCGTGAGGAACAATAATATCTGGCTCATCCAGGCAAACCCATCCATGAATCGCATGGAAGTACGCTTGTGTGTGAACCGGTGGTTCCCGATCACCAGTCCGGCAATGTACACGGCCAAGTAGCCGTTTCCCTTCAGGAAATAGGTGGAAGCGTAAATAAATATTCCAATGGTCAGTAGCAGGATGGGATACAGCGCGCTATTCCCCATCTTTATCTTGTTGATCACCGTCACCGCACCTCTTCCCAACAAGAAACCCATCACGGAGCCCACCACCAGTTGAGTCACGAAGTTGAACGCGACAACACCGTAGTCGGGATTACTTCCGTATTTAATGATGCTCATGAA
>JAAYTC010000052.1 GCA_012518155.1 Bacteroidales bacterium
TCGCACCCCTCCGATAAAGTAAGGTGAGAACTCGTTGGTGAACATATTTAGTCCCGGTTTCCCGTATCCCCCTTGCGCGAACGCGCCGATCATGGGACGAATTCGCGCGTTAAAGACCGATCGTCTCGATTCGATCGCCCTTTCTTGCGCGTTAAACAGCTCCAATTCCGGCCGGTGGATGGGTAAAGTTGCCGCTGAGGTTGGCGTTCCCATCACTTCCGGCATCGGCTTTTCCGGCACCGGCTTTACAAACGTCATCCCCGGCGTCATCGGCTTTCCGGTCAGCACCGAAAGCACTCCCGTGTATGCTTCGAGGGACGATTCCAGCTGTACCCTTTGCTGTTTCGCTTTCAGTTGTTCCACCTTCACCGCGCTCAGGTCCGTCTCGTTCGCCAAGCCATTCTCCACGTAAGCCATCACGTTCTCCAGGTTCCTTTGCAGCTCACTCTCCAATATCTCCTGCTGTTGCAAGTTCGCCTTCATCAGTAAGATGCCGAAATAGACCCCGTTCACTCGCTCCCGGATTCCGTACAGCTCCGTGTCGAGTTGCTTCTTCTCCACCTCCGCGGAGGCCTCCGCTCCCTTTTTATTGGCCGCGATAGTGCCGCCGTCCCAGATCAACTGGTTTAGTTCTGCCACAATACGGTACTGATCCCTGTCCGGTATAGGGATTTCGATGGGCGGCAACCCTTCCGGTAGCTCCACGTCGAACCGTGTTACGTCCGACTGCCACGAAGCCTGCGCGTTGAGGTTCCCTTGGGGGAGGTAGGCCCTGTTCGCGTTGGCCATCGTGAAGTCCCGTGTTCGTTCTATAATCTCATACCGTGCCAAAGCCGGGTAATTCTCCCGTGCCAGCGCTTGGCACTCGTCGATCGTGATCACCCTCGTTGATCCCGTGGATGTCGGATCCGTGTCTGTCGACACCTGCCCCGTCCCCGTGGTTGGCTGCCCTGTTCCCATGGCTACCTGTCCCGTCGCTCCCGTTCCACCCATGCATATCAAGAGGAAGGTTGCCGCTCCTATTGTTAGATGCCTTTTCATGCGTTTATTTTATTAATCCATTCCACAATATTCCCTTCCCGTCGTTTCACGAAATCCGCGAACTCCTCCTCTTTGACCAGTCCCGACGAGGTAATCATCGGTTTCGCCACGAACGGAAACATGACCAACCCCAGGATATTCACGATAAAATCGGCCGTGTTCGTTGTTATTCCTTTCTCTTTGAGCTGTTCTTGGATCACCGGCATCGTGAAGAGCCGCGCGTTTCGGGTGATATCGACGAACAGCTCTTTGTTCACCGACCATTCGTTCAGTATAAAGATGGGCAACTCCTCGTTCTCCAGGAGTAGTTTGGTATAATTCCGGGCGATGGTCGCTATTTTTTGATCGAGAGGCACTTTCGCGTCCGACAAGATCGGGATCATCGCTTCCAGCAGCATTCGCAACTTCTCTTTCACTACCCCCTTGAAAAGATTCTCCTTGCTCCCGAAGTAGTAGTTCAGCAACGCCAAGTTGATCCCTGCCTCTTCGGCAATCTCCCTCGTCTTCGTTGCCGCGAACCCCTTTCGTGAGAAGAGTTTGCTGGCTGCTTCAATTATTTTCTGTTCAGTTGTTAACGGTTCCATAACGCTGTTTTAGGTTACAAAAATAACATATCTCACTAAATTAAACAAGTGATTTAATCATTTGTTTAATATTCCCCTAAAAAAAATGCCCTCCTGAGGTAGGAGAGCAGATATTTTTATTTTAGAGACACGCGATTGTCGCGTGCGCGAGCGGGGATTATAATTCCTCTCGGTTGAGCAATACTTACTTGGCAGTATGTTTTTTAATAGCCGGCAGGATTTCCGAACCGATAAGCTCGATGTTTTTCCGGATTTTGTCCATTGGAACGCCGCCAAAATCCAGTTGCGCGATGTAGCGTTGTTGGCCAAACTGCTCGTGTTGGTATAGGATCTTATCGACAATTTGCTGGGGTGACCCCACGTTGATGATGCTTCGGGTATCGCGTGCTTGGGCGAACAACGGCTCCGGGAAGCCCCGGTTGTTGGTCACCTTCATCCCTTGGTTGATATGGTGGTAATACTCGTTGATGGCCGTTTGGGAATCCTCGGCTGTATATAAGAACCCTGCCGTGGAGACGGGCAAGGTGGCCGGGTCGTATCCGCTTTCTTCCGCCGCCTCCCGGTAGAACTCCAAGGTCTGCTTGAACTGGTCGGTCATCCCGCCCAAGTGCGCGAGGTACATCGGTACGCCTGCTTGCCCCGCCGCGATCGCGCTGGTGGGCGATCCTCCAACGGCCCGCCAAATGGGCAGTTGACCCTTCAGCGGGCGAGGTAGGACATGCGCGTCATCGAGCGGTGCCCGGAATTTTCCTTTCCACGTGACCCACTCCTCTCGGTTGATCTGCAGCAACAGATCGAACTTCTCTTCAAAGAGTGCCTCGTAATCTCGCAAGTCGTATCCCAGTAGTTCAAAAAGCCCCACCCGGGATGCTCGTCCCGCGACGATCTCTACCCTGCCATTGCTGAGCAGGTCGATCGTGGCAAAATCCTCGAACACCCGTACTGGGTCGGACGTGCTAATGATGGTGGATCCGCTCGAGATACCGATCTTCGACGTGGCCTGCGCGATGGCCGACAAGACCACGGCATGCCCCTGGGTGACGAAGTAGTCCTGGTGGCTTTCACCCACCACGAACACGTCCATTCCCGCCTGTTCGGCGAGTTGCGCCATCTCCACGATCTCCTGTAGTCGCTGTTGCGCGCTGATCCGTTCCCCTGTATAGGGATTAGGAAGGTGATCCCCCAAGGTATAGAGTCCAAACTCCAGTCCCTTGGAAGGATCGAACCGAGGAATAAAATTGTTGTTTTTTATCATATTAAGAATTCACTCTACTTTACCCGGCTGCTTCCGCTTCCACCGGTTCTTGAACAGTTGAGGCCTCCGCGTTATCCGAAGAGTTGCCGATGACTCCCCGTATCCGGTCGTCGAATGCGCTCAAGGCCGCCTTGGCACCTTCGCCCATGGAGACTATAATTTGCTTGTAGGGCACCGTGGAGACATCACCCGCGGCGTAAATCCCGGGCACGTTCGTCCGCGCATGTGAGTCGATCACGATCTCCCCGTAAGGCGTCGTCTTCACCACATCCTTGAAAGGGTCGCTATTCGGGGCCAGTCCAATCTGCACGAACACCCCATCCAGGTCGATAGCCCGCTCCTCGTTCGTTTCGCGGTTCTTCACCTTAACGCCCGTCACTTTCTCCCCGTTGGAGATCACCTCCGTGGTTTGCGAGCTCAGGAATACCTCCACGTTGGGCAAGCTTTTTACTTTCTCCTGCAACACTTGGTCCGCTTTCAGTTCATTCAAGAACTCGAACACGGTCACGTGGGTGGCAATTCCCGCCAAATCGATCGCCGCTTCGATCCCCGAGTTTCCACCGCCCACCACGGCCACTTTTTTATCTTTATAGAAGGGACCGTCGCAGTGCGTGCAAAACGCCACCCCCCGGCCGATCGATTCCGCCTCGCCCGGTACATTCAGTCGCCTCCATCCTGCACCGGTAGCGATGATCAATGCCGGAGCGGCGAACTTCTCACCTCCCTGTACCGACACCACTTTTTGGGATCCTTTTAGGGCGACCGTCTCCACGATCCGGTGTTCCAGCACATCAATCGAGTACTCCTCCATATGCTGTTTCAGGTGAGCCGTCAATTGCGCGCCGGTCGTTTCCGGCACCGAAATCAGGTTCTTGATCTCCCCCGTCTCCGTCACTTGTCCCCCCACCTTATCGGCAAGGAGCGCTACATTAAGCCCTTTCCGCGCGCTATAAATCGCGGCCGACACCCCCGCGGGGCCACCGCCCGCCACGATCACGTCGTATTCTCTCGGCTTCTCGGCGGCACCGTTGCTCGCTCCCGCTTTCACCTCCTCTTTACCGTATTTGGCCTCCAGCTTATTCAAGAGCTCTCCAAAGCCGCCTCGCCCCACGTGAATGAGTTCCCCGTCGGCAAA
>JAAYTC010000053.1 GCA_012518155.1 Bacteroidales bacterium
TCTTTCGGTGCATCCTCCGAAGCTTCATCAGAAGCAACGGGGCTCTCCTCAACGGGCGTCTCTTCAACAGCAGGAGCTTCCTCTACCGCAGGAGTTTCCTCCACGGCAGGTGCCTCCTCCACGGGAGTTTCAACCACCGCTTCAGGTTTCGCTTCTACAGTCGGTTCAACCGTTGTATCCAAGGAAGCCTCGGCTTCAGGTGCCTCCGCTTTCGCCGCGGGCTTCTTAGCGGCCGATTTCTCGGCTTGCTTTACCTCTTCTGACTTCGCTTCTTTCACGGCCGTGTCGGTTGCAGCAGCAGTTCCGGTTGCGGCGGCAGCAGCGGTAGCAGCACCAGCACCACCCCCCGATCTACGGCGCGAACGACGTGTACGGGTCTTCTTGGTTTTGCCTTCGCTGAGCATGTTTTCGTTAAAATCTACCAGTTCGATAAAACACATGGAAGCGTTATCTCCAAGCCGATGACCGGTCTTGAGGATGCGAGTATAGCCACCTGGACGGTCACTCACCTTGGGAGAGACGGATTGGAATAGCTCGGCTACGGCATATTTATTTTGCAGCATGCTAAAAACCATACGTCTCGAATTGGTGGTATCCTCTTTGCTCTTGGTGATGATTGGCTCCACGTACCTTCTTAATGCCTTGGCTTTGGGGACGGTGGTAAAGATGCGCTTGTGCATGATGAGCGAGGCAGCCATATTGGATAGCATCGCGCTACGGTGAGCGGCCGTGCGACTCAAATGATTATTTTTTTTCTTATGTCTCATTGCAGTTATTAGTCTTTGTCTAATTTGTATTTCGATGTATCCATACCGAACGTCAGGTTCAACCCGTCGAGCAGCTCCTCTAACTCGGTAAGCGATTTCTTACCGAAGTTACGGAATTTAAGCAGGTCGTTCTTGTTGTGTGTCACCAATTGACCCAGTGTCTCAACATCTGCCGCCTTCAAGCAGTTAAGCGCGCGAACCGATAGGTTGAGGTCCGCCAAATTTCGCTTGAGCAACTGACGCATGTGGAGCACCTCCTCGTCGAACTCCTCGATGCTCTCGGAGTCGGCCGTCTCCAACATGATTTTATTATCATCGGAGAATAACACGAAGTGCTGAATCAATATTTTGGCGGCCTCTTTTAACGCCTCCTTGGGTTGGATGGATCCATCGGTAGATATCTCGATAACTAATTTCTCGTAGTCGGTCTTTTGTTCGATTCGATAATCTTCTATGGCGTATTTTACATTTCGGATAGGGGTAAAGATGGAGTCGACAAACAAAGTTTGTATATCTTCGCTTCCAAGGTCCTCTCGGTTTTCTTCGGCCGAGACATACCCGCGTCCTTTATTGATGGTGAGTTCCAAGCGAAGATCGGCCTTCTTGTTCATCCGGCAAATCTCTAACTCGGGATTCAGCACCTCAAATCCGGTGAGTAACTTACCAATATCCCCGGCTTTAAACACATCCGTCCCCGAAATAGCGATGCTCACCTTTTCTGTCTCAAACTCTTCTACAATCCTCTTAAAACGAACTTTCTTCAGGTTTAAAATGATACCCGTTACATCTTCTATTACGCCCGGTATGGAAGCAAATTCATGCTCCACACCGTCTATTTTTACCGATGTAATCGCGAATCCTTCCAAGGAAGAGAGCAGGATGCGACGCAAGGCGTTGCCTATAGTGATGCCGTATCCGGGCTCCAGGGGACGAAATTCGAACTTTCCGTGGAAAGCGTCCTCCTGCAACATGATTACTTTATCGGGTTTTTGGAATGCTAAAATTGCCATGAAATTATTGTTTGGAATATAATTCTACGATGAGTTGCTCTTTAATACTCTCCGGTATATCGGAACGCTCGGGCACGTGCAGGTACTTCCCGCTCATGGTGCCTCTATCCCACTCCAACCAAGGATATTTACCGTGGTTGAATCCGTTAAGTGATTCCACGATCACCTCCATCGATTTTGCTTTTTCTCTGACACCTATCACGTCACCGGGCTTCACGGTGTACGAAGCGATGTTTACTACTTTACCGTTCACTACAATGTGACGATGCGACACTAGCTGTCGCGCTCCTGCCCGAGTGGGGGATAAGCCTAAACGAAAGACAATATTGTCTAACCGCGACTCGAGAAGCTGTAACAATACCTCGCCCGTGATTCCGCGGCTGCGTACTGCCTTCTCGAACGTGAGACGAAACTGCTTCTCAAGCACCCCGTAGGTGTATTTTGCACGTTGTTTTTCACGCAGCTGGATGCCATACTCGGATGTTTTTCTTCTACGTGAATTACCATGTTGTCCCGGGGGATAATTCTTTTTCGAAAGAACCTTGTCGGGACCAAAAATGGGTTCGCCAAACTTACGGGCGATTTTTGATTTCGGGCCTATGTATCTTGCCATTTTTTACAATTAAAACTTTTTCTGAAGCCTAAACTGTGCAGCCGCGATTACAGAGAAGTTGACGTGTAATCAATTCACAGCTCAAGTTTCAAGGTAAATGAAACTTATTAAACTTTTCTCGCTTTGGGTGGACGACAACCGTTATGTGGCAGGGGAGTTACGTCAACGATCTCCGTTACTTCGATTCCCGATCCGTGAATAGTACGGATGGCCGATTCACGCCCGTTGCCCGGACCCTTCACGTAGGCTTTTACTTTACGTAATCCCATGTCGTATGCTACCTTCGCACAGTCTTGTGCTACCATTTGGGCGGCATAAGGAGTATTTTTCTTGGAACTCCTGAAGCCCATTTTCCCGGCAGATGACCAACTGATCACTTCGCCATCTTCGTTGGTCAACGAAACAATGATATTATTAAATGAAGAGGAGATATGAGCCTGTCCTATGGCTCCCACCTTCACGTTCTTCTTCTTTGTTGCAACTGTTCTTTTTGCCATGTTACCTATCTATTATTTAGTAGCTTTTTTCTTGTTAGCAACGGTTTTTTTCCTCCCCTTACGCGTGCGGGCATTGTTCTTGGTGCTCTGTCCGCGCACGGGCAAACCGATACGGTGACGGATGCCGCGATAGCAGCCAATGTCCATTAACCGCTTAATGTTAAGCTGTACCTCCGAACGCAAATCACCCTCTACCTTGAAGTCGTTAGAGATGATCTCGCGAATACGGGCGGCCTGGTCGTCCGTCCAATCTTTTACCTTAATGTCCCTGTCGACTTCCGCCTTCTCTAATATGGTATTTGCCGAGCTGCGGCCAATGCCAAAAATATAGGTAAGGGCTACTTCACCTCTCTTATTCTGAGGAAGGTCGACACCTACAATTCTTATAGCCATATAGTTATTTTAATTATTTGTTTACAATTAACGCGTGCTCGTTACCCCTGGCGTTGCTTGAACTTGGGATTTTTCTTGTTGATGATATATAACCGCCCTTTTCTTCTTACGATTTTACAATCGGCCGAGCGCTTCTTCAATGATGCTCTTACTTTCATAGGTTTATTTATCTTTTTTTGTCGTGCAAATTATCTCGTGTATCCTGAAATTTTGGCCCAAGTTATGCTTCCCTCGAAATTTTTATTCAAAGATAAAGGAAACTCTTGATAACTAAAGCCTAAAATCACATTTATTTTGCACGAAACGGTTTGTTAGTTATTTCTAGTTGGCTTGACTATTTATAGCGGAACGAAATTCTGCCTTTCGTGAGATCATAGGGCGACATCTCAACACGCACTCTATCACCGGGGAGAATACGAATGTAGTGCATCCGCATTTTACCGGAAATATGAGCCGTGATCTCGTGCCCGTTTTCAAGTTCTACACGAAACATCGCGTTCGATAATGCGTCAATAATCGTGCCGTCTTGCTCTATTGATGGTTGTTTAGCCATAAATTAACGTTCTTTTTAACTAGTGGGTTGAATGAATTCAAATGTTGATAAAATATCGGCCTTTCCATTCCGAATGGCAACCGTGTGTTCGAAATGAGCCGAGGGTTTGCGATCTTTCGTACGCACGGTCCACCCGTCTTTTTCGAAGACCACTTTCCTGCCGCCCATGTTGATCATCGGTTCGATGGCAATACACATTCCGTTTTGAATTAAAGGGCCTGTGCCGCGCCGGCCGTAATTGGGTACCTCCGGCGATTCATGCATCTGCCGACCGATACCGTGACCCACGAGTTCGCGCACTACAGAGTAGCTTCTGGACTCGCAATATGTCTGCACTGCTGAACCGATATCACCAATTCGATTGCCTTCTTTCGCTTGCTCGATTCCCTTATAAAGCGACTCTTCCGCGGTACGAAGAAGCTGCTTAACTTTTTCGTCCACCTCGCCTACTTGAAACGTGTAAGCGGAGTCGCCACAAAAACCGCGCAAATTAGTGCCACAGTCGATCGATATCACGTCGCCCTCCTTTAAAGGAACATTGTTTGGAATCCCGTGCACCACGTTTTCGTTCACCGAAGTACAAATGGAGTTTGGGAAGCCGCCATATCCTAAAAATGTGGGAATGGCCTGGTGATCCCTGATGAACTCTTCGGCGATCTTATCGAGCTGCAGCGTGGTAACTCCCGGCTTGATATGGCGTGACAGCTCTCCGAGCGTTTTGCCCACAAGACGGTTAGCCTCGCGCATGAATTCGATCTCCTCATCGGTCTTCAATATGATCACATTCTTATTCATTTATTCACCAACACGTTAATAGGCTGCCATAGATCCTGTTCGTCCCTTGATTTTAGCTCCCGATTTGAGGAAGCCGTCGTAATGGCGCATGAGCAGGTGGCTCTCGATCTGTTGTAAGGTGTCGAGCACCACGCCCACCAGGATCAGCAAAGATGTACCTCCAAAAAACTGGGCAAACTGGGAGTTGATCCCCATCAAACCGGCAAAAGCAGGCATGATGGCTACCAAGGCCAGGAAAAATGAACCGGGCAAAGTGATCCTCGACATGATGGTGTCGATGTACTCGGCCGTTCTTTTTCCGGGTTTCACTCCCGGGATAAACCCGTTGTTGCGTTTCAAGTCTTCTGCCATCTGCACCGGGTTCACCGTGATTGCCGTGTAAAAATAGGTGAACGCGATAATAAGCAGGGCAAAAATAAAGTTGTACCAGAAGCTGGTAAAGTCCATCAGCGAGGCCCAGAATCCTCCTCCCTCGCTCACCGAAAACTGAGCGATGGTGACGGGGATAAACATGATAGCCTGGGCAAAGATGATGGGCATCACGTTGGCAGCATTCACCTTGAGGGGAATGTACTGACGTACGCCACCATACTGACGGTTTCCAACGATCCGTTTCGCGTATTGCACGGGTACTTTACGTACGCCTTGCACCAACATGATCGCGGCCGCGATAACTACCACGAGGAACAGCAATTCCAGTAACAACAGGATAAGCCCCCCGGGCGCGTCGATCAACCGGTCGTACTCTGCTACCAACGAGTGGGGTAGCCGGGCAATGATACCGATGAGGATGATGAACGATATCCCGTTCCCTACCCCTTTATCGGTAATACGCTCACCCAGCCAGAGCACGAACATGCTACCACCGGCTAAAATCACGGTGGAAGGCAATACCCAATCCCAAAAACCACCGGGTATGGCACTGCCTACGGCACCATACAGGTAAGCCGGGCCCTGCACGAGCAGAATAGCCACGGTGAGATAACGGGTGTACTGGTTAATCTTGGTACGGCCGCTTTCGCCTTCGCGCTGCATCTTTTGAAATGCCGGAACGGCAATACCCAACAATTGCATCACGATCGACGCTGAAATGTAGGGCATAATTCCTAACGCGAAAATCGACGCGTTGGCAAACGCACCCCCGGAAAACATGTCGAGCAAGCTCAACAAACCGGTGCTGGCACTCGCCTGAAGTGCCACGAGCTGCTCAGGGTTAATGCCAGGCAACACCACGAACGATCCGAAGCGATAAATCGCGACGAACCCCACGGTGATCAAAAGCCTCGTGCGAAGGTCTTCAATCTTCCAGATATTTTTTACTGTCTGTACAAATCCCATTTCATCAGAGTTTTACGGCTGTTCCACCCGCGGAGGTAATGGCCTCTTCGGCCGACTTGGAGAAAGCGTGTGCTTCCACCTCCAGCTTGGCTGTCAACACTCCTCTACCCAAAATTTTCACCAGGTGCTTGCGTGCTACAAGGCCCGCGTCGGCCAATACCTGGGGCGTAATCTTGGTGATATCTTTCGTGGTAGCCAGTTCCTGTAACGTATCGAGGTTAATGCCCTTGTACTCTACTCTCTTTAAAGGATTGAACCCGAATTTGGGAACGCGACGCTGCAATGGCATCTGTCCTCCTTCGAAACCGACTTTCCTAGCGTAGCCCGACCTTGATTTTTGTCCCTTGTGCCCTCTTGCTGAGGTTCCGCCTTTACCCGATCCGGGGCCGCGTCCGAGTCTCTTACGCGTTTTCGTGGAACCTTTAGCCGGTTTTAAATTCGATAAATTCATTATTATATCTTTTTATCGTTATACATTTAATTACTCTATCACCGTTACCAGGTGATGAACTTTGCGAATGAGTCCTCGTATCGAAGGGGTGTCGTTATGCTCCACCACACGATTCATCTTGGTAAGCCCCAAAGCATCCAACGTTCTTTTCTGGTCTTTTGGTGCTCCAATTCTGCTTTTCGTCTGTTTTACTTTTATTGTAGCCATTTCAAGTTCCATTTTAACCGTTAAATACTTTTTCCATGCTTACACCCCGGTTGCGGGCAACCATCATGGGGTCTCTTAGCTCACTCAAGGCAGCGATCGTGGCCTTTACCAAGTTGTGAGGATTGGAAGATCCTTTCGACTTCGCCAGGATATCGGTCACGCCCACGCTCTCTAGCACGGCACGCATAGCACCCCCTGCCTTCACCCCGGTTCCCGTTACCGCCGGTTTCAGGAAAACGTCGGCACCGCCAAAACGAGCCGTTTGAACATGAGGGATGGTGCCTTTATAGATCGGTACCTTTATTAAATTCTTTTTAGCAGCCTCCACACCTTTGGCAATGGCGGTGGTAACTTCACCGGCTTTACCGAGTCCCCAGCCAACGATGCCATCTTCATTTCCAACCACTACCATGGCTGAAAAGGTGAAAGTACGTCCTCCCTTGGTAACCTTGGTGGTACGATTAATGGCCACTAAACGGTCCTTTAACTCGATATCGTTTGTTGTTTTTACTTTATTACTTACTCTAGCCATAATCGTTAAAATTTAAGTCCTCCTTTACGAGCGGCATCTGCCAGTTCTTTGATCCTTCCATGATAGAGGTAACCGTTACGATCGAACCGTACCGTTTCTATTCCGGCCTCTTTCGCGCTTTGGGCAATTAGTTCGCCTACTTTCGCGGCCATCTCCTTCTTCGGGAGTTTTTCCTCTATTTTTAAAGATGAGGCCGATGCCAAAGTAGTACCGGTGGTATCGTCGATTACCTGCGCGTATATTTGCTTGTTGCTCCTAAACACGGATAAGCGTGGCCTCTCGGGCGACCCGTGGACTTTTCCGCGTACACGAGTTTTTATTTTTAATCTTCTTTGTTCTCTTGATAACATTGCGATCTCAGTTTACGTGAATTATTTGGCTGCTGTTTTACCCGACTTGCGGCGTACCTGCTCTCCAACGAAACGGACACCCTTACCCTTGTAAGGCTCCGGTTTGCGGAACGAGCGTATCTTGGCGCATACCTGGCCGAGCAACTGCTTGTCGCAGGATTCCAGTATAATAAGAGGGCTCTTGTTCCTCTCCATTTTGGTTTCTACCTTTATCTCTTCGGGTAGCTCTATAAGGATATTATGGGTATACCCCAACGATAACTCGAGGATCTGGCCGTTATTGGTTACCCTATAACCAACCCCTACCAACTCCAATTCCTTACGAAAACCTTCCGAAACGCCAATCACCATGTTGTTCAAGAGTGAACGGTATAAGCCATGCATCGCGCGGCTCTCTTTATTTTCATTCGGTCGTTCGATGGTGAGTTCACCATCTTTTGTTTCCACCTTCATGCCAAGGCTGATGGGTTGATGCATCTCGCCTTTGGGGCCCTTTACAGTTACCTTGTTATTGTCGTCAATCGTGACAGCAACACCGGCAGGCACCGTGATGGGTAATTTTCCTATTCTTGACATATTCCTATCTCCTTCAATTTAATACACGTAACACAAAACTTCACCGCCCACTTTTTGTTCGCGAGCTTCTTTATCGGTCATTACTCCATGTGAAGTAGATAGTATAGCTATCCCCAAGCCATTGAGGACGCGCGGCAAGTCTTTATGTCCAACGTACTTACGCAAACCTGGCGTGGAAATACGCTGTAGTTTCTTGATCGCGTTAACTTTGCTTACCGGATCGTACTTCAAGGCAATCATGATGCTGCCTTGGGGTCCATCGTCTACAAACTTGTAGTTAAGTATGTAGCCTTTCTCAAAAAGAATCTTCGTGATGTCTTTTTTTAAATTCGACGCGGGTATCTGCACCACCCGGTGCTTCGCCATTACGGCGTTACGCAACCGTGTCAAATAATCTGCTATTGGATCTGTCATATAATTGTTTTTAAATTGATCCCGGCTGTCGGGACAATATTTATTTTTTTACCAGCTTGCTTTCTTCACCCCGGGAATGAGTCCCTGCGATGCCATTTCCCTGAATTGGATACGCGAAACACCAAACTGGCGCATGTATCCTTTCGGGCGTCCGGTAATCTTGCACCTGTTGTGCATCCGTACCGGAGAGGCATTTTTAGGAATGCTCTGGAGCGCTTCATAATCGCCTTCTGCCAAATATTTAGCTCTCTTTTCGGCATAACGGGCAACCATCTTCGCTCTTTTCACCTCACGGGCTTTCATTGATTCTTTTGCCATTATCTATTGATTTTCTTGTTTTGTTCTAAAAGGTAATCCAAACTCTCTTAAAAGCGCGTACCCCTCCTCATCAGTCTCGGCACTGGTCACGAACGTGATGTTCATTCCCAATATACGGGAGATATTATCGATGTTGATCTCGGGGAATATAATCTGCTCTTCGATCCCCATCGTGTAATTTCCGCGGCCGTCTAACTTGGCTCCGATACCCTGGAAGTCACGAATACGGGGAAGTGCCACGCGGACCAGCCTTTCCAGGAATTCGTACATCTTATCGTGGCGCAGCGTTACACGCACGCCGACGGGCATTTTCTTCCGCAATTTGAAATTCGATATATCCTTGCGAGAAATGGTCTGTACTGCCTTCTGCCCCGTGATTGCCGTTAGTTCATTGATAGCGGTCTCGATAATTTTCTTATCGGCAACTGCTATTCCTAACCCTTGATTGATAACAATTTTCTCGAGCTTGGGAGCTTGCATCACCGAGGTGTAGCCAAACTCTTTCACCAACGCGGGTACGATACGCTCTTTATAATCCTTCTTTAAGCTAACTTCGTATGTTGTTGTACTCATTTCATCTCCTCCCCCGATTTTTTAGCATAACGAACTAATTTCCCTTTGCTGTCTAACTTCCTTCCAACACGGGTAGGCTTGCCTGTTTTAGGATCTACCGGATTCAATTTCGAGAGGTGAATGGATGCTTCTTTCTTCTCGATCCCTCCATTTGGATTCTGCGCGTTGGGCTTTGCATGTTTCGAGACGATGTTCACGCCTTCTACCACCGCCCGGTTTTTTTGTACCAAAACCTCGAGCACGCGGCCGGTCTTTCCTTTGTCTTCACCGGAATTGACGTATACCGTATCGCCTTTCTTTATATGTAATTTACTCATTGCCTGTGATTGCTTAATAATAGATTATAATACTTCCGGGGCCAATGAAACAATTTTCATGTTCGTCGTGCGAAGTTCGCGAGCAACCGGTCCAAAAATTCGGCTTCCTCGTAATTCGCCGGCATTGTTCAGCAGAACACAAGCATTGTCGTCGAAGCGTATATAGGAGCCGTCGGCCCGCCGTATCTCTTTCTTCGTGCGAACGATAATCGCTCTTGTTATAGCACCTTTCTTAATATCACTCGAAGGGATCGCACTCTTTACAGAGACCACGATGATATCCCCAACCGACGCGTAACGCCTTCTTGTTCCCCCTAGCACGCGAATGCAAAGTACTTCCCTCGCGCCGCTATTGTCGGTAACTGTTAACCTTGATTCTTGTTGTATCATCTTACTTGGCCCTTTCCATTACTTCA